>DATENM010000034.1 GCA_035275065.1 Blastocatellia bacterium | reverse complement strand
GATCGATCAAGGCATTGACGGAAGCCATCAAGCTGATCGGCAAATGTATTGCGCGGCGATGTCGAGTGGAGAAGCGCAAAAAGGTGCCGTCCAGTTTTCAGCTACTTCTGAATGAGCCTTAGCTTGATGCGCATGGGGCGGTCTCGGTGCCGCCCCTGCTCTTGTAGATGGGGTGATGGTATTCAACCTTTTGACGGCTGCGGATTTCTTCGCGGCAGAGGTGGCAAGTCATATCTCGATACCTCCGACGCGGCCCCTGCTCGGCGGCTCAGGCTTATGGGAAACTTTGCCGTCGCGGACAACGAAGTTTTCGCTTTCAAGCTCGTCTGACCATTTGCCGTAGCCCGCGAAATCGTCATTGACCATCAACGCCATCACTTCATCAAACTCTTGCTCTGTGACCGGCTGCAAATCTTCGGAGTAGATTTCCGAATCAAATTTGGTGTATTCTGACATTGGATAATCCTTTCAAGCCTGTTAGCGCAGGCTGGATATTCAAGGCTCAGGATGTTGACGCATCTTGGGCCTTTACCTTTTCTTGCCTCATTCCTTCGTGTGCGTGTTGTCAGCGGGTGAGTGTCTTACTCTGGCCTGCCTTGCGCTCGTCGCTACCTTGCTGTGCCTCTCGGTGCGGCTCTCGCCGTATCCCTTTCGCTTCGCGCTTAGTTGTCAATCAACCTTTGATGATGTAATCTTAGAGCATACTCTAAGATTTATCAAGTAAAATCTGCATCACGCTCTAACTTTTTGTTGATTCCTTTCTGATTTGGGTTTATGATGAGTTTGTCGGAAAATTCAGAGAGTGCTATAGGATTCAGTCATGGAAAAAAAAGAGACACTTACAAGCCAGCAAGTCGCAGATGAATTGGCCGTGCCTTATTCAACCGTGATGCTCTGGTTAAAGCAGGGGCGCTTTCCTGGTGCAGAGCGCGACGACAGCAACCCACGCGGCCCCGTGTGGCTCATTCCCCGCACGGCTCTTGATAAGGTGAAATTGCCAAAGCGCGGCAGACCCGCTAAGGCAAAGGGCGAAGGCACTAGTAAGCGCAGACGCAAGGGGTAAGCGAGCGCGCAAGTTCGGCCCGGCCTACACAGGGGGTTGCGGCCCGATGGACAGCCATAAACCTTTTGCGCGGTTGGTCGGGCTGATTCAAACAAGAGGGAGCACTACAAGAGGGGCAAAGTATGAGCAAGACGGCACTGAATGAAAATGACCTAATGACTGAGTGGATGCATACGGAAACAGGCGCACAGATTTCTATTTATCGGGCCGGGTGGGTTGGAAATTGGTATGAGTGCGGAAAACACCTTTTCAATGATCCACAGATGCCGCTGTTGATTAAATTCGGATTTCCTGCGGACGCAACACCTGTCGTACTCAGTTATGCTGGCGTCGAGTTTAATACAAGATATAAAGACTTTCGCATCGAGTTTTTCGGCACGTCTGGCGGCTCCTGGCCTAGTGGGGAAGACCGGCCCGCCAACGTGAAAGATGACCTGCGCGCTATGGCTCATATTATTAGTCAACTGCCAGACAATCTATCAGGTGGCATTCCTTCCTTAACACTAACAAATATATGGCGCGGGCGTCTTTTTATGCGTGATTCTAATTTGTATGTCGAGCAACTATGGAACACACACGATAAAAGGTTTGGCCGGCTTATTTGTAATGTCATTGAAAACGACGATCTGGATGCTAAAAAGATTACACCTCAAGTAATAAAAATTGCCGGTGGGCTGGCGCTATTCAGCCTACAGCCGCCAGTGCCTCAACGCGGCGGCGATTGGCGCAATCAAGCAATTCAAAAGATGTGGGCTGATACTGAAATGCTTAAAAGGTTTGCAATCTTAGTGGATGAGCTTTTGCCTACCTGGAAATTTATTAAGTCCTCTGTGTACTGGAAAGGGCAGGGTGGCGTGGATCGAAGGCGAGAATGGGTATCAGAGATGTGGAGACGTGACGAAATAAAACTGTTTGTTGCCAAATTCCCTAAATTTACAGAAGACCTATTAGCTCGTGCTGTAGACCCCAACAGAAAGCAAGTCAACCGTGAACCTTTAGCTCTTGCTTGCTACCATGCCGCCTTAGAGCTTCACACTAATTTCAATAATGAGCAGTTGAGCATCATGGATTTATATGTGAAGTGTGAACAAGCTAAACCCTCGCCAAGCACTCTGAAAGCCTATTACAAAAAAGGCACACCCCTCTTAAAACAATCCGAGTAAACAAAAAGAATTTGCTTACTTGGATGTCCGCGCAAACAATCAAACCCTGCTTAGTCAGATGTCCATGCAAGCATTCTTACCTTTGCTTACTGCCCACTTTTTGGTGAATCCTCAAACTTATGTGACACTGCCGTGCGAAGGGCTTTTCTGCTTTGTACGGGCTTTTGACAACTGGGCCGCTTCCGACCCACTGCGAATGGTTCGCAGGTGAAGCGATGATTTTCAGAACCCGCGCTGCTGCCCGTCGCGTGGGATTGCAACGAGCCGCTTGCTTCGACTGTTGGGCCAGTCGAGGTGGGCGGCTCGAAGTGTTTTATGAACTTGTCGCATCAGATTGGCGGCAATACTGGCTGACGCTAACTTTGGCGAGAATGCAATATGGGGATGCCACAAAACGACATTCCGCGTACCAGGAATCGCGCCAATAGTAACGACCTACAAACGTGGCGTAGCTACACCGCTGCCGGGCTGTCTGTCATTCCTATTGCGACGGACGGCACGAAGTCACCCGCATGGCAGGTATTGCCGAAGAAATGGAATGCTGAAGAAGGACGGATGAAGGCTGTCTGGAAACCATTCCAGACGCGCCAGCCGACAGACGCCGAGTTAGTTGAATGGGCAAGCAAACGGCTTGGCATCGGCATTGTCGGTGGCAAGATAAGCTGGTTCTTTGAAGCACTCGACAATGACGAGGTGCTACTCTGGATTCCCTACATCGAACTGGTTAAGACCCATGCACCGGGACTCTACCAACGACTCGCAATTATTGAGACCCCATCGGGCGGACATCATGTGCCTTGGTTCTGCAATGCCGTCGAAGGCAATCAGCCACTGGCACGGCGTCCGCGGATCGTTGAAGTTGCGGCAGGCACTAAAGGCGCAAAGGAAAGAGAAGGTAAGTGGTACATTGAAAGACTCGACACCCTATTCGAGACGCGGGGCGAGGGCGGTTATATCGTTGCTCCTGGCTCGCCGTTGTCAGTTCACTCTACAGGCAAGCCCTATAGATTCATCAAAGGGAGTCTAGATACTATTCCGACCATCACCGCCGAAGAGCGGGCGCTATTGCTTAACTTTGCGCGGGCCTTTGATGAATGTGAACCGAAAAGCAAAGCGAAAGCAGCGGCACAGACTACTGGCAAACTGCGGCCTGGGGATGACTACGACCAGCGTGGCAACATCGAACAAGATTTACTCAGTCACGGCTGGACAGTCGAGCAACGGGTAGGCCGCGTGGTCTACCTGCGCAAACCGGGAAAAAGCAAAGGGCATCAAGCGACCTTGCACGCCGTTGCGCCGAATGTCTTCTGGTGCTTTTCGACATCGGCGGCACCGTTTGAAACTAATAAACCTTATTCACCATTTCAGGTTTACGCAATACTTGGGCACAACGGCGATTTCACAGAGGCAGCGAAGACGCTCGCACAACTCGGTTATGGAACTCCGACAGGGAAGGGGAAGGCGACTAGCAAGAGAACGGCAACCGCGACAAATGAGGACAAGCCGAAGCCGACCGATGATGAACTTGCGGAACGGTGGATCGCCACGCAACCGCTGACTGTGTTCGCCCGCAGCAGTTTTTACAGATACGAGAATGGGTTATGGCAAATTCACCCTCAGCCCATCGCCAAAAGGGAAATCAAGGAAATACTTGAAGCGGCAAAGGCCGAGAAGATCAGGCCGACAAATGCCCTTTTATCATCTGTCTACGCGCTCGCTCAGTACACCGTGGCGCGGCGCGATACCGACTTTGACGCAAGCTCTGATTATCTGGTCTGTCGCAACGGCACACTCCATATTCCGACGCGCTCGCTGGGGCTGCATGATCCCAAGCTCTACATTACAACAGGCGTCAGCTATGACTATGATCCTAACGCAAAAGCACCAGCCTGGGAGCGTTATCTTGAATGGCTCTATGCGCAGTGTGGAACTGATGTCGTTGAATTTCTCCAAGAGTTCGCCGGCCTCGCGCTCACCCCAGAAATGAGGTTTGAAGTGGCCATCTGGCTGGTCGGCAAGATGGGCGGCGGCAAATCAACCTTCATCGAAGGCATTCGGGCCGCGCTCTCTGACCGGGTTACAAGGCTTGGCCTTTCTGACGTGGCGCGCAGCCGATTTGCCTTAACCAACCTACCGGGTAAAACTCTGGCAACCTGCACGGAGCAGCCCTCAGACTTCATCGCCCAGACGGACATGTTGAACGCGATCATCAGCGGCGAGACAATCACCGTCGAGCGCAAGTTTGAGCATCCGTTTGATTTCAATCCGACGGTCAAGCTGCTTTGGGCAATGAATGAAAAGCCACGAGTGGCTGACCCGAATAATGGTATTTTCCGGCGTGTGCATATCATCAATGTCCCGCCGATTGATGATGCCGATAAGGATGTGACCTTAAAGCCGCGAATCCAGCTTGAGGGGCCGGGGATTCTGAATTGGTGCCTTGACGGATGGGTACGGCTCACGCAACGAGGTTTCTTCATCAAGCCGCTCTCTGTTGTCGAGGCAAGTCAGGACTTTCAGCTTTCGTCTGACCTGTGCGCTCTGTTCATAGATGAATGCATGAACCGCGACCCGCAACCATTGGCACCGACTATGAGAGAGCGCAGCGGCGATCTATACAAGAGTTTCAAACAGTGGGCGATTGACAATGGCCACAAACCACTTTCAAGCCACCGGGCGGCGGAACGGTGGCAAGCTCTGGGATTAGAGCGGCGGGCAATCAACGGCCAAAAATACTACTATGGAGCAGAACTCAATGATAACGCACCACGTTAGCCGAGGTTCCGACCGCCATCACAGCAGGGGCGGGAGTAGCTATGGTAGCCGACTTTTCCATCTAAGCCATATTATCGCACTGCTTTTTTTCTTCTCTCAAAAAACAGAAAAAGAAAGTGCATGTATATGCTACTTAGTCTTAATAGGAAATAACGGCTACCACGGCTACTTAAGCGCCCTTAGCAGAGGGGCTAGTGGAGACGAATAGGCAGGGGCACGGCTGCTGCCCGCGCTGTGGGGTGTTTCAGAGGATTGTAGCGTGAAAGAGCAGGGAATAAGAATATGGAAGCATTAACACAATCCAATAACGCACAGCTAGAGCTGCCGCGCTTCTGCACTGTCGAGCAGTTGGCCAGCGAGTTCGGTTTTAGCGCCCACTGGATTTACAAACTCAACAAGCGCGGCAAAGGCCCGCCGCGCCTGCCCAATGTGCGCCCTTATCGCTATGACACGCAATCGCGGGCATTCAGAAATTGGCTTGAATATCTCGGCGTCGATCTTGAACCTTTCGACACTCAAGAATCGTAAGATGTATAGTACAGCCGAAAAACAGAATACGGGCCATCATAGGAGGAATGTGATGGCTCGCAGCAGCTACCAGAGAGGATGCCTGCAATGGCATCAGGGACAATGGACGCTGATTTATCGCGTCAGAGAAGCGGGAAAGATGATTCAAAGGCGTGAGGTCGAAACGTTTAAACAATTCACCGACCGCAACGACAAGAAGGCGGCGAAGCGCGCAGCCGAGCCGTTTATGGAGCAGATCAACGCCAGGAACAACAATCCGAGGTTCGCCGTCTCGGATTCGGCAATCACCTTCGCTCAATTCATCAAGACGCGCTGGGCGTCTTATGTGAGCAAACGCAATATGGAACCTTCAACCGTCGCCAGCTACGACAGCATCATCAAGGCACACTTGCTGCCGGTGTTTGGCGACGCTCCGCTATCGCAAATCACGCCAGGAGGATTGACCGATTTCTTCGACTCGCTTTCTGGCAAGGCAAAACCTAAAACCGTATCCAACGTCTACGGGCTGTTAAACACGATGTTTGACGTGGCGGTGGATTACGAGATCATTGAAAACAAGCCGCTGCGCAAGAAGCTGCACAAGCCGGAGTGTGAGAAAGTCGAAAAGCCGGTGCTCAGGCCGGAAGTGGTGCGGCAGATACTCGCCAAGCTGCCGCCAGCGCATCGCCTGTTCATCGCCTTGTTGTCAATCCTGACGATCCGCGCCGGGGAAGGGCTGGCGCTGCGCTGGCTGAATGTGGACTTTGAGAATCGGAGGCTGTCGCTGACGCATGGCGTTTGGCGCGGCAAGTTGAAGGCGACACTAAAGACGAAGGGAAGCAAGCGGAGCTTCATCTTGCCGGTGTCGTTAATCGAGGCGCTAATGATTCATCGGGCGCAGTCCGCATTCTCCAAAGATGAGGACTTCATCTTTCCCAATGCGGTAGGCGGGCCGTTGGAGCCGGGCAACTTTCGCAAGCGGGTCTTGTACCCGGTGATGGATGAATTGAAGATCAAGCGCGAAGATCGCAAGTATGGCCTGCACATCCTGCGTCACACGGCGGCGACGGTGCTGCACGAGCAGACCGGCGACATTGAAGTGGCGCAACGGGCGTTAGGCCACGCGCGGCGTTCGACAACCGAAGACGTTTACGACCATACCGAAAGGATCGTGGACGAAGAGACGACCAGCATCCTTGTGCGGGTGATTATCGGCGACAGTGGCATCCTGCACAGCGAGGCGGTCAACTGAGTTTTGTTACCTAAGCCGTTACCTAGAGGCTGGAATTTACAACGGTGAGTATCAGGTGGGATAAACGAAGCGGCTGTAACCCAAAGAAAATGGGCGGCTTGCGCCGCCCGATATTGGTTGCGGGGGCAGGATTTGAACCTGCGACCTTTGGGTTATGAGCCCAACGAGCTACCAGACTGCTCCACCCCGCGATAAATCTAATCACTCTAATGAGAAAGGCCAGTATAGCCGGTCGCCGCTTGCGGTGTCAAGTTTGCCAGCCGAACCTCCTGCACCGGAGATGATCCTGTATCGTCATTGCCGCTCTGCGCCAGCTTGATGACTACATCGCCCTCGCGGACAAAACCGAACTTGTGTCGCGCTAGCTCCTCGAAGGCTTTGGCATCCGTGCGCAATCGCTGCACATCACGCTCTAATCGCTCGACATCGCTCGTCACACGGGCGAGCCGCTCTGTGGCGACCTCCTTCTTGCTTAAAGCGGCGCTGAATTCGGTCCGCGTTCTCAGGTAGTACGACCCACAGATGCCGCAAGCCGCGAGGATCACGGCCAGGACGACACTGTCGAAAGCGCGATGCATACGAATGCCTCTTTTCGCTGCCGGATGGGACTTCGTCGTCGCGTTAATGCGATTGACTAAGAATGTATTTGCGGCCTGACTCAAGTAGCACCTCCAATTTTTGCTCGTTCGACGCCTCTGCATAAACCCGAACCAGCGGTTCGGTTCCCGACGGGCGCATCAACAACCATGACCCATCTTCAAGAATAAACTTCGCTCCGTCCACACGGCTGACTGTCTCGACCCGGCGACCGCCGAATTCCGCCGGCCCGCTTGCAAGCTTTTCAGGCAGCGCCTTTTGTAACTCTGCCGTCAAGCGAACCCCGACGCGCCCGTTTACCAGCTTGCCAACGTCTTTGTAAATCCCGGCCACCATCTCGCCAACGCTGACGCCGCGTCGAGCGACCATTTCGGCAACCAGCAGGCAAGCCAGTATGCCGTCCTTTTCAGGGAAGTGTCCGCGGATAGAAAGCCCCGCGCTCTCTTCGCCGCCGATGCCGATCTTGTCTTCGGTGATCAACTGCCCGATAAACTTGAAGCCGACCGGCGTTTCGTAAACCTTAATCCCACGTTTCTCGGCGACGCGATCTACAAGGTGCGTTGTCGCCACCGAACGGGCGACGGCGTCTGTCCAGCCGCGCGATTCAGCCAGGTAATCCACCAGCAGGGCGATCACCTGATTCGGCGAAATAAACGTCCCGTCTCGATCCAATATGCCGAAGCGGTCGGCGTCACCATCCGTCGAAACGCCGAGATGATAACCGCCGCTGACAACGCGGTCGCGCATCTCGTGCAGGTACTCTTCGTCAGGCTCTGGACTGTGGCCGCCGAAATAAACATCGCGCCAGTCGTGCAGCATCACCACTTCGCAGCCGATGTCGGCGAGCGCTTTGTTCAAGTAGCCGCGCCCGGTGCCCCACAGCGGATCGTAGACGACGCGCAGGCCAGCGCTGGCAATCGCCCCAAAATCTATCTTCGTCCCCAGGTCGCCGAGGTAATCGTCAACCAGTGACAGGCTTTCAACCGCGTCTGACCTTGAACCCGCACCACTTTCGCCTTCGCCGAGCCGCCGAATCTCACGCTCGATGGCGCCGGTCACTTCGGGCAGCGCCGGCGCGCCGTCGGCGGTTGAAAACTTCATGCCGCAATATTGCGGCGGGTTATGGCTGGCAGTGAAGTTGATCCCGCCACTGGCGCGCTGCGCACGTATCGCGTAGGCAATGGCCGGCGTCGGCGTCGGGCGGTCACATAGCAGCGGTTGAAAGCCCTTCGCTGCCAGAATGTTTGCTGCCTCTGCCGCAAACGCTTCCGCCATAAAGCGCGTGTCGTATCCGACGATGACTTTTGAACCGGCAGCCTCCGACTGCAAATGGTTGGCAATGGCTTGAGTCACACGGCGCACTGCCGCAAACGTAAACTCATCGGCGATGATTGCTCGCCAACCGGATGTCCCAAACTTAATCATTGCGATTTACCTGCTCTCGGATGAGGAAGACAGTGCGAGAGCGTCCTGCGAAAGAGACTCGATTGCATTAAAGTGCGGGGCTGTCTGAACCGGATTGGGGTTGGTTCATTGTGACAGTTTCGGACTCTAACACCTTTTGCATTTCGAAGCAACATATTTCTTTCTAACACCTGCAAGGGAATGGCTGATGAATAACTTGAACGGCATTTCATACTTGGCACAACTTTCCCGAACCATCAATCACTTATTTTATGCCTGGCATCACGCATAAGTACAAGCAAGCCGGATGCCCACACCGCAGGCGCGTGAGTCGCCCGACACCAAGCCTTAGCGCAAGATGCAAGCGCACAAACCCGCGTTAAGGTTTGCGAGACCGCCGGCAAGCGATTATTCTTGTGCTGTCGATTTCTTTGGCAGCAACCGGCGAGCGGCAGTTTCGATTCGCCCATACGCATCATCACAGAACGCATGCGAGATTTGGAGGACTGTCCATTGCCTCAGTCTGTCAACGCCATTGTCGAACACCTCAAAGGCGAAGTGCGCAAAGCCATCGTCGGTCAGGACACCGTCATCGAGCAGGTTCTCGTCGCCCTGCTCACCGAGGGGCATGCGCTGATCGAGGGCGTCCCCGGCACCGCCAAGACCTTGCTGGTCAAAGTGCTGGCGCGCGCCATCGGCGCGCAGTTCGGACGCATCCAGTTCACTCCCGATTTGATGCCCGCCGATGTCACCGGCACCAACATATTCAATATGGCGACCTCGACCTTCACCCTGCGGCACGGGCCGATTTTCACTGACTTGCTGCTCGCAGACGAGATCAACCGCACGCCGCCCAAGACGCAGGCCGCCCTGCTCGAAGCCATGGAAGAGCGGCAGGTCACTATTGATGGCGAGATCCATAAGCTGTCGCCGATGTTCACCGTGCTGGCCACGCAGAATCCTATTGAGTACGAGGGGACTTACCCGCTTCCAGAGGCGCAGCTCGACCGCTTCATGCTGAAAATCCTGGTCGATTATCCGGGCGCTGATGAAGAGCTGCGCGTCGTCGCGAACTGGAATGCCGGCTTCAATGCTCGCCGCCTTGATGATCTCTTCATCCAACCCATCAACGACTCGGCGCTCTTGCTCGAATGCCGCGCCGAAGTGCGGAATGTGACGGTCGAGGAAGGCGTGCTGCGTTACATCGTCTCGTTGATTCGCGCCACGCGCAACACGCTGAACATCTCTTGGGGGGCCAGCCCGCGCGCCGCTGTCGCTCTGCTGTTATGCACAAAGGCGCTGGCGGCCATGCGCGGGCGCACGTTCGTCACCCCCGACGATGTCAAAGAGATGACCCGGCCCGTCCTGCGCCACCGCATCGTCTTGCGCTCGGAAGCCGAGATCGAAGGTGCGACGCCCGATCAAGTCCTCGATGAAGTCATCGCGGGAATCGATGTACCAAGATAGCCGTGCGTAGTCATGGGTGATGAAAAGATTCTCCCTGCTCATGACTTCGCTCTCAGAACGCTTATGCGCGAGCATCCGATACCGGCGGCGGCTGTGGCTTTCGTCAGAGATTCGCCTCAGGGCATCGAAGTCTATCTGAGCCGGCGGCCCGCGCACTTTCGTTACTACCCCGGCGCCTTTGTCTTTCCGGGAGGACGCCGCGATGTGGGCGACGTTGACATAAAGGCGACGGCGGCGCGCGAAGTCTTTGAGGAGATCGGCATCGATATCGATTGCGACCGCCTCGTGCCTTTGCGTGACATCAATACCAGCGCGCACGCCGGCCCTGTCTATCACATGATCACCTTCGCCTACCCGATTGAGGGCGAATTCAGCACCACGCCCAATGCCGAAGAGGTCGAGGAAGAGATGTGGGTTGTCGCGCATGAGGCCGCGCGCCGTTTGGAATTGCCTTACCAGATCATGGCCGCCGTGCACACCATCGCGCAGTTCGCGAGCGTTGCCGAATTGCTCCGCGGGCTAGAGCAGGGAAGCATTAACGAGGACTACTGGTTTTGAGATTCGTCTTCACGAAACGATTCATCGTGCTGTTGGCGCTCGGGCTTGTGCTGCTGGCGCTCGGTTGGATTGACCGCGACATCCTCTATTTCACGCTGCTCTATGATGTCGCGCTGTTCGCCGCTGCCATCGGCGATTATCTAGTTTCTGAGAAGGCGAGCGCCTTTCGCCTCGCTCGCAGTGTCGAAGATCGTTTCTCGATGGGCGCCGAGAATGAAGTCGCGCTCAAGATCACCAACCGCGCGCCGCGCAAAGTCACCTTCGTCGTCAAAGATGAGTACCCGCCACAAATGGAGCTGGCTGAACCACGCGAAGTGCGCTTGACGGTGACGCCAAATCGCTCGCGCGCCTGGCGTTATCGGCTGATCCCGACGGCGCGCGGCAGTTATGAGTTCGGCAAGACGGCGGTGCGTTTTCGCTCTCGTCTCGGCCTGCTCTGGAAGCAGTTTACTTACGACACGGCGCAATCCGTTAAAGTCTACCCGGACATTCGTGAAGCGAAGAAGCACGAGATTTACGCGCACCGCAATCGCCGCCCGGAGCCGGGCCTGCGGCGCATGCGATTGAGAGGGCAGGGCCGCGAGTTCGAATCGATGCGCGAGTTCGTCATCGGCGACGAGATTCGCCACATCTCGTGGCCGGCAACGGCGCGGCGCGGCAAGCTGATCACGCGGCAGTACACCATCGAGCGCAGCCAAAACATCGTCGTGCTGCTCGACACGGGCCGCTTGATGACGGCACGCATCGGCAAGCTGACGAAGCTCGATCACGCCATCAACGCGACACTATCTATTGGCTACGTGGCGGCGTCGGGCGGCGATAATGTCGGGCTGGTGGCGTTCGCGCGCAAGGTGGTCAGCTACCTGCCGCCGCAGCGCGGTCGCGATCAAGTCAACCGCCTGATGGAAGCGCTTTACGCCCTCGAACCGCAGATGATCGAGCCCAGTTACGCGCGCGCCTTCAACTTCTTCAGCGCCAACTGCCACCGCCGCTCGCTTGTCGTGATTCTTACAGACCTGGTTGACCGCGACGCGTCGGCGGAGCTGCTGGCGCACACGTCGAGGCTGATCCCTCGCCACCTGCCGCTGATCATTACCATCGGCGACACAGACCTGCGTGAGCTGGTGCGCAGCGCTCCCAAAAGCCCCGCAGAGGTTTATCGCCAGGGCATCGCGGAAGACATCCTGCGCCAGCGCGAAGAAGCGCTCACACGTATCCGCCATGCCGGCGGGCTTGCGCTCGATGTCCCTGCCGGTCGCCTGGCGCTTGAACTGGTTAATAAGTATTTAGAGGTGAAAGAGCGCGGCCTGTTATGAGCCCCCTGCTCAGCTTTGAGAGGCTTGCCTCAAGCGCCGATCCGGTTTGAGAAAGTAAGCCGTCATCGCCAGCAGGCTCATCCCTGAGACCGTAAATTTAATCATGGCCGGGATGGGCGCGGGCGAGATGAAGCCTTCGATCATGCCGGCGATCAGCAGCATCGGCACACAGCCCATAATCAGTCTTACCGCTTCGAGGCCGTTCGTCACCAGCGCATCGATTCGGCGTCGGTCGCCCGGCATCAGCATCGCCTTGCCGATCATCAAGCCCGCGCCGCCGGCGATAAAGATGGCCGTCAGCTCGATGACCCCGTGACCGGCGACGAAAATCGGAATGTCCCAGAACTTGTACTTGATGCAGAGGCCGAAGACCATGCCGAGCAGCAAGCCATTCTGTATCAGAACCCAGACTGTCAGCAGTCCCGCAAAGACGCCGCCGCCGAAGGCGAGGAAGGTGACGGTGATGTTGTTGGTTTGTATCCTC
Organism: Blastocatellia bacterium; assembly: GCA_035275065.1. Lineage (NCBI taxonomy): Bacteria > Pseudomonadati > Acidobacteriota > Blastocatellia > Blastocatellia bacterium. The sequence continues at coordinate 72,938 of DATENM010000034.1, read as the reverse complement.
GTCGATTGTAGCGGATTGGAGCCGTTGATGCTGTCCGTCCAGTTGCGGTGCGCCGCGATATCACGCTTCAGGCCCGGCGCGATCTGATCGGCGAAGCCTTCGTCAAACGTGCAGGCCATCCAGGCAAAGGCGGTCGCTGCTACAAAGATCAAAAAAGCGGTGAGCGTGTAGGCGAACGTCCGGCGAAAGACGGCAGGGAATTCGTAGCGAAAGAAATCCCAGATGATCGAGAAGCCTGATGATTCACTGCGATAGATCGCCCCGTGCGCGCGCCCGACCAGATGATTGAGGTAGTTGACCAGGCGCTGATCGCGCACCTCTTCGCGTGCAATGGCCAGGTCGGCAGCCGTGCGGCGGTAGAGCCTGCCGAACTCGCGCACCTCCTCGCCGCTCAGGTTGTTCAGGCGAAAACGTGATGCGCGCCCCGTCAGTTCTTCAAGGCGCTTCCATTTTTCGAGCCGCGATTCGAGAAAGTTCTTCAGCATCGCCGTGTAGATTAACACGCCGCCGAGCGAACTGCTACAATCGCGCTATGCCTTTTTCGTCACTCGTCGGCAATGAGCGCGTCAAACGGCTGCTCAAGCGCGCCGTCGTCGAAGACCGCATACGCCAGGGGTTGATCTTTGCAGGGCCGCGCGGCGTCGGCAAGCATCAGTTCGCGCTCGCCCTGGCGCAGGCGTTGAACTGCCGCCGACCGATTGCTGGCGACGCCTGCGGCGTCTGCGATCAGTGCATCAAGATCACGGCGCGCGAGCATATCGATGTGTTCACCATCTACCGCGAAAGCAAAGACCCGCTGGCCAGGAAGGACAGCAAGAGTCAGTTCATCAAGATTGAGCAGATGCGCGACATGGCACGAGAGGCGCAGTATCGCCCCCGCGATGGTCGCCGCCGTGTGTTTATCATTGATGAAGCTGAATGGCTACGCGTCGAAGCCGCGAACGCGATTCTAAAAACACTCGAAGAGCCGCCGGCGACGACGCAACTCGTCCTGGTAACGGCGAAGCCTTACGCGCTGTTACAGACCATCCGCTCGCGCTGTCAAATGGTGAGCTTTGCGCCACTCAGCGCCGCCGACCTTGAAGCCTTTTTGAATGAGAATTACAAACGCCCGGCTGGCGAGAACCGACTGCTGGCACGGCTGGCGCGCGGCAGCATTGGGCGGGCGCTCGAAATTGACCTTGGCGTCTATCGCGAGCAGCGCTCGATGATGATGGATCTGCTCGAAGCCGCCATGGTTGCGCGCGACACGATCAAGCTGATGCAGGCGGCAGAGCATCTGGCGAAGAAGCTTGAGCGCGAAGAGTTCGAGCGCCACCTCGACGCGCTGCTGGTGTTGCTCGCAGACGTGTTTCACTTGAAACTCGGCGATAACGACAAGGCGCTGACCAACGCCGACATCGCGCCGCGCCTTGAAGGGCTCGCCGAGGTCGCAACGCTTGAACAGATCACCGATTGGGCTGAGCGCATCGAGCGGGTCATGCAGGGCCTGACCCGAAACCTCAACCGCCAGCTTGCGATGGAAGAGATGTTTTTGGCGGTGTGATCAACACGGCGAATCGGAGATTCGGCCCGAGCCCATTAAGCCAATACCTATCGGAGGAGAAGATGAAAGCGATCAGAGTCCATGAATTCGGCGGCCCGGAGGTAATGAGGCTTGAAGAAGTGCCAGACCTTGAGGCGGGGCCTCATCAAGTCGTCGTGCGCATCCGCGCCGTTGGCGTTAACCCGGTTGACACCTATATCCGCGCCGGGGTGTATGCGCGCAAGCCGGCGCTGCCTTACACGCCGGGAAGCGATGCCGCGGGTGACGTGGTGGCTATCGGTGAAGGCGTGCGTCGCTTCAAGACCGGCGACCGGGTTTACACTTCCGGCACGCTCACAGGCGCTTATGCCGAGCAGGCGCTCTGCGATGAGAATCAAGTTCACCGATTGGCCGTGCGTGTCAGTTACCAGCAGGGCGCGGCGGTCAACGTACCCTATGCGACGGCATATCGGGCGCTGTTTCAGCGGGCTCAAGCGCAGCCGGGCGAGGCGGTACTCGTGCATGGCGCGTCGGGTGGCGTCGGCACGGGCGCCGTGCAACTGGCTCGTGCAGCCGGTTTCACGGTCATCGGCACGGGCGGCACGGAGCGCGGACGCGAACTGGTCAAAGAGAACGGCGCACACCATGTGCTCGACCATAGCGCCGCTGATTATCTCGATCAGTTGATGCAGCTCACCGACGGCCGCGGCGTTGACGTGATTCTTGAGATGCTTGCCAACGTCAATCTTGCCAAAGACCTCACGGTGCTGGCGCCACGCGGGCGCGTTGTCGTCATCGGCAACCGCGGGACGATTGAGATCAACCCGCGCGACGCGATGGGCCGCGACGCGACGATCCTCGGCATGTCTCTCTTCAACGCCTCGGAGCGCGAGCTGGCAATCATCCATGCGGCGCTCGTCGCGGGGCTTGAAAGGGGAACGCTCAACCCGGTCGCCGGCCAGGAATTGCCGATTGCCGAGGCCGCTCGCGCTCATCAAGAAGTGATGAAGCCGGGCGCTTACGGCAAGATCGTGCTTATGCCTTAGAATCTCGCCGTCAATCCAACGCGGAGTGTTCGCGCAGCGCCGGGCGAGATGTTCGTATTGCTGTCGGCGTTCAGGTAATAGCGCTTATCCAGAAGGTTCTCAACGTTCGCCTGGAGGCGTAGCTTCTCTGTCAGCCTGAAGAAGACCGCCGCGTCTGCCCGTGTGTAACCCGGCAGTGTCACCTTGTTGTCAACCGCCGCAAACATGTCTGACCGGCGAATCAGACCCAGACCTGCGCTCAGTCTTGCCAGAATCTGATAGTTGTTCCAAAGCGAGAAAGTCTGATGCGGCACCTGAGCGACTTGCGCGCCGGCCCGCGCCGCGACCGTATCACGGGTGATGAAGGCGTCTTGGAAGGCATAGCCGCCGGCGATTCTCCATGCCCGCGTCATATTCCCGTTCAAGCCAATCTCATACCCATTGGTTCGCTGGCTGCCGGTCTGTATGATGCGCGTCGGGTCGTTGGGGTCCGTCGCCCGCGTGTTGTTGCGATTCAGACGATAACCTGCCGTTGTCAACGACAGCGCCCGCGTAATATCCCACTTAAGGCCAATTTCATAATTACTGAACTTTTCCGGCTTGACCTGCTGGGTGATCATCGTCAGTGACGAGAATTGATCGCCTGAACTGGGCAAGTACGAGACGCTGTAATTGCCATAGACAGAGATCGGCGTGACCGGCTTGAATATGACGCCCGCCCGTGGCGAGACTAGATGATCAGTGCGGCGCAGGTGATCGTCGTTGCGGCGGTTGTGATACTGCAAGTCAAAACGGTCGAACCGCAACCCGGCGATCACTTGAATGTAACGAGAAAGCTCGATCTGATCCTGCGCGTAGGTGGCGGCCACGTTCACCTTCAAGTGGTTGTCTGCATCCGTTGCGTTCTGTCGAAAGGTCATAGGCATACGTACCGTCGGGTCGGAAAGCGGCACGAAGATCGATGTGACCGTGTTATTGAAAAAACCTGTGTTGCGAAAGTTGTCGGTTAGCTGGCGACCGACTTCGACGCCTCCGAGCAGCGTGTGACGGACATTTCCTGTAGACAGGGAATAGGTCAGGTCCGTCTGATTGAAGATGTTCAAGCGCTCGGTGGCGTTGTTGTATGCCGTGAGTGCTGCTTGCATCTGATCCGCTGTCACCTGGCCGGGGACGAAATTCTGATAAAACCGGTCATAGCCGCCAAACTGTGCGCGATTGCGGATATTCAGCCTGCCTCGCTGATGCTCGATAGCGGCGGTCCCCAGGTTGACGAGGGCGCGCACGCGGCTTTCGTCGGGATTGCCGAAAAAGGTCGCGATGTCGACAGCGACCGGCTTTCCCTGAAACGAGGGGATGCCGCGATCCGCTGTGCGGTGATCGCGAAAGTTCTCGTAGCTCAGCGTGACTTTCGTCCGCTCGTTCGGCATCAAGGTCATAGTCGGGCTGATGCCATAGCGTTCGAGATTGACGAAATCCCGAAAGCTGCCGGAGTTTTCATACATCGCGTTCAGGCGAAAGGCCATCCGGCCGCTGATTGGCTGGTCAAGATCAACTGCTACCCGTTTATTGCCATAGCCGCCGCCGAGCAGCGTCACTTCGCGCAACGGCGCAAAGCCGGCTTCCTTGCTGACGCGGTTGATGACCCCGCCGCCGCCGCCGCGCCCGAAGATCATGGCATTGGGGCCGCGCAGGATTTCGACCGCATCGAGGTTGTAAAGGTCACGGTAATATTGCACATCATCGCGCACGCCGTTGAGGAAGAAATCAGCCGACGAACTGTTGCCGCGAAAAATGATCTGGTCGCGATTGTTTTCGCCTTGATGGACGGTGACGCCGGGCACATAGCGAACGACGTCGCCGAGGCTCAACATCTGCTGGTCTTTGATCTGCTCGCGCGTCACGACCGTGATCGATTGTGGAGTATCGCGCAGCGCTGTCAGTGTTCGGGTCGCGCTGCTGATCGCGGGCTCCAGGTAATCCGTACCGACAATCGTGATGGTGTCGTGGGGCGCGGCGATCTGTAAACCGATCTCCAGGTATTCTGTCGCTCCCGTCGCGAGGCTAATGGCTTTCGCGGTTTCTTCAAACCCGTTGGCGAAAATATGGACGGTATAGTGGCCGGGTTTAAGCAATAGCGAGAACTCCCCAAAGGTATTGGAGACGGTTGAATAGCTCGACGGGCTTCCATCGGGGGTGGCGGTGATCTGTGCCCCGGCGATAGGCGCTTGATCCGGGTCAAGCACTTTCCCTCGCAGGGTGAACTCGGGCGACTCGGCGTGAGCCTGCCCCAGAATGATCCCTGTGGCCATGACGATAAAGAACAACTTAGCGAATCGGCGAGAAAACCATAGCATGATGAAAGCCCTCCTGCCTGACAATGATTGGGAAAGCGATCAACGCCTGAAGAGCGGGTTGCGTGGCCAAAGATTCAAAAGACGCTCTACAAATTCACCATTCCAGCTTTGGCGGTCTGCTGACAAAAGCCCTGTCAGCGACGGTGTCGCGATCATCTCCCGGCCGCTTACTTCGACCGGCGGTTATTTAGGCTATGATGTTGAAAATCATTTTCAACATAGCGACAAGATAATCCATAGGCAATGGCTTGTCAATCATTTTTTGATTCTATTCGAATGGGCCGCGGCCTTTTTGCCCGGCTGGCGAAGAGGGCCGCGGCTCGTGGAAGATGGCGGAGTGGTTATTCGACCCAGTCGGCGATGAAGACATTGGTTTCGCCGCGCACCTGACCATGACGATTCGAGGCGAAGACGAGCCGCTTGCCGTCGGGCGTAAACATGGGGAAGCCGTCGAACTCTCCGTAGTTGGTTATCCGCTCAAGGCCAGTGCCATCCACATTGACGACATAGAGGTCAAAGTTACGCCCCTTCGGATCATCCGCGTTCGACGAGAAGATGATGCGCTTGCCGTCGGGGAAGAAGTAGGGGGCAAAGTTTGCCTTGCCGTTATGAGTGACCTGGCGCTTGTTGGTGCCGTCGGCTTTCATGACCCAGATTTCCAGGGTTGTCGGGCGGATCAGGTTCTCTTTCAGCAGCGCCCGGTAATCAGCGACATCCTTCTCACTCTTCGGGTGGTGCGCGCGATAGACGATCCACTGGCTGTCGTAAGACCAGAACGGCCCGCCATCATAACCGGTCTCGTTGGTGAGCCGTTTCACGTTCTTGCCGTTCAAGTCCATCGTATAAATGTCCAGGTCGCCGTCGCGCATCGATGTGAAGACGACGCGCTTGCCGTTGGGCGCAATGGTCGCTTCGGCGTCATAGCCCGGAGAGTTCGTGATGTTCTTCAAATTGGAGCCGTCGGCATTGGCGCTGAAAATATCGTAAGACGGATAGATGGCCCAGACATAGCCGCGCGAATAGTCCGGCTTCGGCGGGCAGTCGGGGCTTGCCTGGTGCGTCGAAGAGTAAATGTAATGTTTGCCGTCCGGTAGAAAATACGAACAAGTCGTGCGGCCCTTGCCCGTGGAAAGCTTGCGCAGGCCTGTGCCGTCAATGTTCATCTCATAAATCTGATCGCAGGGATAACCGTCACGGGTTGATTGAAAGATCAGCTTCTTGCCGTCGGCTGAAAAATAGGCCTCGGCATTCTCTCCGCCAAAGGTCAACTGGCGGACATTCCGCAGGTGTTTTTCTTCGGGAAATCTCAGCGGGTCGGCTTGGCCCGTCAGGGGTGCGGCCTCAAGGCCAGCGATTGAGCCGGCGAATGAGATGAGAGATGCACAGAGAACCGACAGCACGGCAAAGGCAGATTTCATTATGTGACTCCGAGTGATTGAGTTGGCGATTCAGTAGTTTATTGCTCTCGCGGCCTCGGCGCAACAGGCGTTCATCATTCACTCGGCTTCATTTCGGTTATCGCCAGACGGGCTGCAAGGGTAATGGCTTCGACGAGGCTCTGGTGGTCAGCGCCGCCGCGGCCGGCGATGTCAAAAGCGGTGCCGTGATCTACAGAGGTGCGAATGATCGGCAATCCGAGCGTAACATTGACGGCTTCGCCAAAGGCCATACATTTGACGGCGATCAGACCTTGATCGTGATAACAGGCGGCGACCGCATCGAATTCGCCCCGCGCCGCGCGCACGAAAATCGTATCGGCAGGGAAGGGGCCGCTGGCGGCGATGTGATGCAGATTACGGCATGCCTCGATAGCCGGCGCGATCTCGCGCGCCTCTTCCGAACCGAAGAGGCCGTGCTCGCCGGCGTGGGGGTTCAACCCGGCGACGGCGATGCGGGGCTGCGCGATACCGAGGCGGCGCAGCTCACGGTCGGCGAGCCGTATCGCCGCTTCGACGCGCGCCTGTGTGATGTGGCGAATGGCGTCGGCGAGGCTGACATGAATCGTCAGCAAAAAGACTTTCAGGTTGCCGGCGAAGAAGCACATCAACACCTCATCAGTGTTCGTCAGCGCGGCCAGCATTTCTGTGTGTCCCGGAAAAGGCGAGCCGGCGAGCTTCAACGCTTCTTTATTAACCGGGGCCGTCGCAATGGCCGCGAGATGACCGGCGAGCGTCAGTCGCACGGCGGTCTCGATGGCCGTGATTGCCGAGCGCCCGGCAGCGGCGCTGAGCTTCCCCCATTCCACGGCCTCGCCCGCGTCGCCTGTATCGCAGATCAGGACTTCGTCATGCCAGTCGCCAGGCGCGCCCTGAGTAAAAGCCCTTTCGGTCAGCACACGATAAGCGGAAGGCAACCCGAGTTTCTGAGCTTGCCGCTGAATCTCGCGTGCGCTGCCAATCAGAACGGGGCGACAGGTGGCGCGTGTGTGCGACTCGGCGACGGCTTTTAAGGCAATCTCCGGGCCGATGCCCGCCGGGTCACCGATGGTGATGCCGACGGGCGGGAGGTCGAAGCTATCTTTGGCTCGCGTCAATGTTCAGTCGTCGGGGAGGAGCGAAGCGGGACATCTCTCCGGTAGCCGGGCCTATTCTTCCGGCGCTCCATCATCGTCGCCGTTATCATCGCTTTCGTCGGCTTTGTACATGTACTTGATGTTATGTTTCAGCACCAAGAGGTTCGGCCCGTCGTTACGATGCAGCTTGATGCAAGCCTTATCGTACCATTCAATGCTGCCGCGCAACTCTTCGCCGTCTTGCAGGACGATGACCATCGGAGTGCGGTTGTCCATCTGCTTCTTGTAGTAGAAGCTTTCGGCATGAGTCTGCTCGGGGGGCACACGCTTGCGGTTCTGGTCTGCCGGCTGCGGATTGCGACGTTGTTGGGCGTTGCGCTCCTCGCGCTCACGGATCTCAGCCAACGTCGGTCGGATCAATTTTCTGTTCACCACACATCCTCCAGATCGAATCAAAGTGATGGCTACCAAACGGCAACGCGCAGCCAAGCTCCTGGCTGGGTCTATTCAGAGTCAAGCAGCAGGGCTGCAAACGCCCGGACAAGCGCCGCTCTGCGCTCATCAACCGGTTATGTCCAGCTAAATTTGAAGCGGGTTACTTGTCCACCGTTTAGAATGGCTTGATACTAGCTCAACCCTCCGGGTTTGGCAAGTGACCGATGACAAATGACCCGGAGCCGCGAATGATGTAAAATAAAATGGCTGATACGCTAGCGACGGAGGGAATCGTTATTCGCAACATCGAAGGAAATGTTCAGGGTCTGAAGCACAATCAGGTGCAGCGGCTCGAAAAACTTTATAGCCGGCGCATCCCGCCGCGCGAGATCGTCACACAGGAATTTGCTCGTCAGCTCACAGAGCTGTCGCACGAGATCAACCGCCAGATCGGCGTGCTGGTCAACCGCAATGGCTACGTCGAGCACGTCGTCGTCGGCAACGCGCGCAGCATTGTGCTGCCCGATCTGAAGCGCGTGCGCGTCGGCGAAACGCGCTTTCGCGGCCTGCGCTGCTTGCACACGCACCTTGCCGGCGAAGGGTTGACGCAAGACGACCTCACTGACCTTGCGCTGCTCCGGCTCGACCTGATGGCCGCAATAGACGTGCGGCCCGATGGCTTGCCGGGCGTCGTGCGGGCGGCGCACCTTTTGCCCGCGGACCCTGAAGCGACCCGCAAGACGCAGGCGACTTCGGCGGCGGATGCGGATGAGGCGCTCACTGAATCGGAGCCGCCAGCGCTATGGGGCTTTCTTGAGCCGCGAGTGCCGAGCCAGCTCGATGTAGACTTTCCCGATCTCATCGGCTCGCTCGAAGAAGAGATGGCGCGCGTGCGCCACGTGCGCAGCCCGCGCGACCACCGCGACCGCGCCATTCTCGTGAGCGTCACCACAAGTAGCCTCGGCGCGGCGCATGAATCACTCGATGAGCTGCGAGAGCTTGCGCGCTCAGCGGATGTTGTTGTTCTTGACGCCATCGTGCAGCGCCGGCAAAAGCTCGACCCGCGCTCGCTTGTCGGTCGCGGCAAGCTCGACGAGTTGATTATCCGCAGCCTGCAACTCGGAGCCGACGTGATGATCTTCGACCAGAATCTGACGCCGGCGCAGGTGCGCGCCATTAACGAGGCGACCGATTTGAAGATCATTGACCGCACCCAGTTGATTCTCGACATCTTCGCGCAGCGCGCCCAGAGCCGCGAGGGTAAGATTCAGGTCGAGCTGGCGCAGTTGAAGTATATGTTGCCGCGTCTGACCGGCTCGGGCACAGAGATGTCGCGGCTGATGGGCGGCATCGGCGGGCGTGGGCCGGGCGAAACCAAACTCGAAGTTGACCGCCGCCGGGTGCGTGACCGCATTCACCACCTTGAAAAGCAGATCGAGCAGATACGAACGAGCCGCCGTGTTCAGCGCGCCCGCCGCTCGCGGCGCGATTTGCCGATCATTTCGATTGTCGGCTACACCAACGCCGGCAAGTCAACGCTGCTCAATCAACTGACACAGTCCGACGTGACGGCAGAGGATTTGATGTTTGCGACACTCGATCCGACGAGCCGGCGCTTGCGCCTGCCGCACGATCAGGAGGTCATCATCAATGACACGGTCGGATTCATCCGCGATCTGCCGCCGGATTTAATCACGGCGTTTCGCGCCACCCTCGAAGAGATGGAAAATTCCGACTTGCTGATCCATCTCGTAGACGCCAGCAGCGAGCATGTGGATAATCAGATTGCCTCGGTCGAAAAGATTCTCGAAGAGTTGCACCTGTCAGAAATTCCGCGACTTCTCGTCCTCAACAAGTCCGATTTGTTGAATGCCGACGAGGTTGAAAACATGACGCGGGCTTACAACGCGGTCGCCGTCTCGGCTCTGAATCGCGACTCGCTGATGCCGATGGTCGAGCGCGTCGGCGTGCTGCTGAACGAAGCCTTGACTCGGCGCGAGACCCAGGGCGCAGTTGAAGCGGTCGAACCCGCGTTGACCCATTGAATCGAATTAGGAGGAACGGATGAGTAATTTTACTGACCAGCGTGGCCCGGATTTGCGCGATCAGTTTCAGCAGGATTATCACACACAGCAGAATCAACTGGCGCAGCAGAAGACCAAAAAGCGCGTCTGGTTGATTGGCGCCATCGTTCTCGCAGCGCTTCTGCTCATGGGCGGTTGTAGCACCTATAACGGCCTGGTGGGAAAACGCAATGCCGTCAAGAATGAATTCTCGAACGTTGACGTGCAGCTTCAGCGCCGTGCCGATCTGATCCCCAACCTGGTGAATACGGTGAAGGGATACGCCAAGCACGAAGAACAGGTGTTTGGCGAGATTGCCGACGCGCGCTCGCGCCTGCTCAATGCGAAAACGGTTGATGAAAAGGCCGACGCCAACGCTCAGGTGTCGAGCGCCCTGGGCCGCCTGCTCGTGCTAACGGAAAACTATCCGAATCTGAAAGCCGATCAGCAGTTCATGAGGCTGCAAGACGAGCTGGCCGGCACAGAGAACCGCATCGCCGTGGCGCGGCGCGATTACAACGCCAAGGTGCTGGATTATAACAACTCGCGGCAGCGCTTCCCGTCGGTCATCTTTGCCAACGTCATGGGCTTTCAACAGGAGCCAGAGTTCAAAGCCGACCCCTCGTCGCGCGAAGCGCCAAAGGTGGATTTCAATAAATGAAACACCGGCGGCTTGACGGCTCTGCCAATTAAAGCTTGAATCGAACGGCGGCCCGCGTGGTCGCCGTTTCGTTTTGGTCATTAGCGGGCCTTCGGCTTAGCCCCCAGGAGGCAAATCATGTCCGTTACAGTCGAAAAGAGCGGCGCGGTCACCACCGTCATTCTTCACCGCCCCGAGGTGCGCAATGCTGTTGATCGAGAAACCGCTGAATCACTGATCGAGGCTTTCGGCAGCTTCGAGGCGGATGAAGAGGCGGCGGTCGCGGTGCTCTATGGCGAAGGCGGGACGTTTTGCGCCGGGGCCGATTTGAAAGCCATCGCCGCGGGCCGCGGCAACCGCACCGAAGCGACCGGCGATGGCCCGATGGGGCCTTCAAGGAGGATGCTAAGCAAGCCGGTCATCGCCGCAATCGCCGGGTACGCGGTGGCCGGCGGGCTTGAGCTGGCCTTGTGGTGTGATCTGCGCGTCGTCGAAGAGAATGCCATTCTCGGCGTCTTCTGCCGTCGCTGGGGCGTCCCGTTGATTGATGGCGGGACGGTGCGGCTGCCGCGCTTGATCGGTCTGAGCCGTGCGCTCGATTTGATCCTCACAGGGCGAGCGGTTGACGCCGCCGAAGCCTTGCAGATCGGTCTGGCCAACCGCGTGGTGCCCAGAGGCACGGCGCGGCAGGCTGCCGAAGCGCTGGCGCAAGAGATCGCCCGCTTCCCGCAAACCTGTCTGCGCGGCGACCGGCTCTCGGCTTACGAGCAATTCGATTTGAGCTGGATAGATGCGCTCGCCAACGAGTTCAAGCACGGCCTCGCGGCGCTAGACAAAGAGACCGTGGCGGGCGCAACGCGGTTTGCCAGCGGCGCAGGCCGCCACGGCACATTTAATGATGAGAAAGACAGGTCGTCATAGCCGGCCCCAGAGCAGGATACGCTTGAAGGGATAGAAATATGGCCGGGCGTCTTCGAGGCGCTCGAAGAGAAGCTCGCGGTACTGCCGCATGAATTCGCCAAACAACTCGGCGGGCAAACGCTTTTCGTAATCCGTAAGCAGTGTGCCTTTCACCCACTCCACAACATCTTCTCTGGCGTTGAGCAAGTGACCATAAACCTGCAAGCGGACATGCTGCTTCTTGAAACCGAGCCGATAAAGCAACGCGGCATACGCTTCGGGTTTTAAAACCGGCCAGCGGCGCTCGTAGCCTTGCATCGCTTCGCGAAATGGCGTCTGCCGGGCTAGCTCGACGGCGACCAGATGCGCTGGGTGATCGTTATTGGCCGGCATCTGAACAGCTATTTGCCCGCCCGGCCTCAAGGCCGCAGTCAGGCGCGCCAGCAGCGCTTCATGACCTTCGAGCCAATGCAGCGCAGCATTTGAAAAAACCAGGTCGTATTCGCCTTCGGCCGCAAACTCAGCGATGTCGCGCCGCTCGAAGCGTAAGTTACTGCTCGCCAATCTCTCGCTTTTTGCGAGCATCGCGGCGGACGAATCCAGGCCGAGGGTTTCGCCGGCTTTCAAGGTGTTGTGCAGCACCTGTGTCAATTCGCCTGTGCCGCAACCGAGATCAACTACGCGCATCGCCGGGCGCGCCTCGACCAGCGCCATCAAGTCGAAGAACGGCTGACTGCGCTCGTCGCGATAGCGTTCGTACTGCTCAGGGTTCCACCTATCTTTTGAATCGTCCATCAGGGGGCTATTGCTGCTTGAGTGTCTCGTTGAGCGAACCTGTGCGATAACCTTCGAGGTCGAGCGCGACGTACTTGAAGCCGAGCGCCTTGAGCGCCGCCGCCATCTGCCCGGCCATGTCTACGTCGAGGGCGCGCGGCATCTCGACATCGGCAACTTCGACGCGCGCAATGTCGCCGTGGTGGCGAACACGCACTTGCCGAAAGCCCATCTGCTTGAGCGCCATCTCTGCGCGGTCAACCATCGAGAGTTTTTCCAGCGTGACGATCTGACCGTAAGGCACGCGCGACGACAAGCAGGCCGATGCCGGTTCGTCCCAGGTCGGCAACTCTGCGCGGCGCGACAGCTCGCGAATCTCTGCCTTAGTCAACCTGCATTCGAGCAATGGCGAGCGCACATTGTGCTCGCGGGCCGCCTGCCTGCCGGGGCGATAATCGCCGGCGTCGTCAGCATTCGTGCCGTCGCAGACCACCGCAAAGCCGCGCGTCGCGGTCAGCTCATCAAGCTTTGCGTATAGCTCCGTCTTGCAGTAGTAGCAGCGGTTCGGCGGGTTGTTGACATAATTCGGGTCGTTGAATTCTTCGGTGAAAATAATCTCATGGCGAATGCCGAAGCGCCGCGTGAGCTGATCGGCAAGCGCGCGCTGAAACGTCGGGTAAGAAGCACTATCACCAGTCACCGCAAGCGCCCGCGACCCGAGCTCGTCGTGGGCGACGTAGGCGAGATAGGCGCTGTCAACGCCGCCCGAAAAGGCGACGATCACCGAGCCGTAACCGCGCAGTAGCTCGCGCAACCGTGCTTCTTTTTCTTCGAGGCCGCTTGACGGCGAGCGGCTCAGGGATGCCAGGTTTGTGGTCACGGTCTAATGTTACTCGCTCAACTATCGCCGGGCAACTGGGTGAAACCGCGCCGGGCGTTCGCATCGGGAATCAAACGAGAGCGCGGCGATGAGGATTTGGTATAATGAAGGTGATGGCTTTACACACGACCGATGCTTATGTGCTGCGCACCTACGCGCTGGCGGAGGCCGATAAGATCTGTATCTTCCTGACGCGCGACATGGGGAAGATACGCGGCGTCGCGCACGGCGCGCGCAAGATGAAGAGCCGCTTCGGCTCGGCGCTCGAACCCTTCACGCAGGTTTCGCTGACCTTCTTTCAAAAAGAAGGGCGCGAGCTGATGAGCGTGTCGGGCTGCGAAATCGTCCACTCGCAATTTCATGTCGCGGCGCGCAGCGTTGAAATCGCCAGCGCGTTCTCTTACCTGGCCGAGCTGCTGAACGAATTCCTGCCGGACAATGAGCCGAATGAGCGGCTTTACCGGCTGCTGACGGCGGCGCTTGAGGCGATTGAGCAGGGGAGCGACCTCGGGCGAGTGCTGCGCTATTTTGAAACGTGGCTGTTGCGGCTAACCGGCTACTTTCCTGATACCACGCTGTGCGCCGCCTGCGGCGAGGCGATTGGCGCGGGCGAACCCACCTACTTAACCATCGAAGGGGCGCCGCGCTGCCAGGCGTGCAGCGGCGGCAGAGGCGCGGCAGTCGAAGCCGAACAGCGCGCTATCATCGGCGAGATGTTCAGCACTCATCCTTCGGCGTTTGCGCGCCGGCCTTTTCGCGCAGAGCACCTGACCCGGATTGGCGACATCAATTATCAAATCATCCGCCATGCTCTCGAACGCGACCTGCGCTCGCGCGCCCTTCTTTAGCTTGCCGGGCAAAGGAAAAAGCCAGCGCGGTTGAGGCGCTGGCTTTTTCCACTCTTCCAATTTCGACCTTCCTACTGTCCGCCGATGAACTCGCTCAAGATGTTGGTAAAGGCGCGGACGCCGATGTGACTGGCCCAGCCGGTGAAGATTTTTTCCGTTGTTCTGTCTTCTTCACGCCGCCAGTTCTGGGCAATGGCAGAAGCGGTCAGCCCGCCCATCAGGAAGGAGGCGTTGAATTGATCGCAGCCGCAGCGGTCGCCCTGGGTGATGAAGACGCGCGACACGGCGTACATGATTTTGCCGCCGACGCCCTTTTTGTCCGAGCGGTGATAGCGCGGGTCTTGCCGGAGGATGGTCGCGAAGGCGAACTTCTCCATGAAGTTGGCGGTCGCCCGAAACGCCATGCTGCGCGCCACATGGGTCATCGTGTCGGCCATAAAATCGCCGGCGCTCATATGCCGCCCGTGATCTTTGTCGGTCGCTTCGCCGATGATGCCACCAAAAATCGAAAGCGCGTATGGCGAATAAGAGAGGAATGACTTTTTCAAAAAGATGTGAAATTTTTCACCCGGAGTCAATGGCGCGGTGCTGACCGCGGGCAGACGCGGTGGCTGTGGCGTGGGCAAGGGAGTCTTCGGCCCTACGGCTTTTGACGAGCCGACGCGCGCGAGTGTGCCGACGGGTCTGGCTTCGGGAAGCGGCTGCATCGCCATTGTGAAAGCGGCATAGGTAATATTCGGCGCGACCGTGGCGGCCACGGGCAGCGGCGAGCTGGCCGTAGCCCGCAGGGTTGAAGCGTCGTGGCCTATCGCGCCTTTGCTTTTGTTATCCCTGCCGTCGGCGGCGGCGGCCCGTTGCGCCGTCAACACGATGGACAGCGCCAGCACAACTAGTGTGAATGTTATCCTTAAAATCGAGTGACGAGCGATCCCGATCATATCTCACCTCAACAAAAAATGAACTCACATCCAGTTGGCAGATACTACCACAATCATTGGCCATATCGAAACACTAGATGGCGGTGAAGCTAGCGTCCGGTAGCGCCGTCTCGGAAAAAAAGCTGGAACTTCGCAGGCGCATTTTGCGAATGAAAGAATGGCGGATTCCACAATCATAATCACGTGCACGAAGAAGGAGATTCACAATGAAAACCAGACGTCATCTGGCGGCGGTCTTTGTCCTGATGATCGCCGCGACCTGCTTGCAAACCCGCGCCGGCTTTGCGCAAGGGCCGCAGGGGCCGCAGCAAGATATGACGATTGATGCGGCGATGCGCGCCGCGGTGATCGAAAGCGCCATCAAGAATCTCAACGAAGCCTACGTCTTCCCCGAAGTCGCCGGCAAGATGCAGCAGGCATTGCGCGAGCGGCTCGCGAATAAAGAATATGACAGCGTCACCAGCGCCCGTGGCTTTGCCGAAAAGCTGACCGCCGACCTCCAAGCCGTCAGCCATGACAAACACCTTCGCGTCGGCTACAGCTACGAGCCGATTCCTGAGCGCAAGAATGCCGAGGAACCATCTGCTGAAGAGATCGAGCGCTTTAAGACGTTCATGCGCCAGACGAATTTTGGCTTTGAAAAGATTGAGCGGCTGCAAGGTAACATCGGCTATCTCGACCTGCGCGGCTTCAACCCGGCGCAGTTTGCCGCCGAAACCGGCGCGGCAGCGATGACTTTTCTGGCCAACACCGACGCGCTGATTATCGATCTGCGGCGCAACGGCGGCGGCGACCCGGCGATGGTCGCTTTCCTGACCAGCTACCTCTTTGGAGCCGAGCCGGTGCATCTCAACGACCTCTATTTCCGCCCCGACGATTCGACGCGCCAGTGGTGGACCTTGCCGCACGTCCCCGGCAATCGCTTCGGTGACAAGAAAGAAGTCTACGTGTTGACGAGCCGGCGGACATTCTCGGCGGCTGAAGAATTCACCTACAATTTGAAGAACTTGAAGCGCGCCACAATCGTCGGCGAGACCACCGGCGGCGGCGCTCATCCGGGCGGCGGGCGGCGGCTCAACGAGCATTTCCAGATGTTCGTGCCGACCGGGCGCGCCATTAACCCCATCAGCAAGACAAACTGGGAAGGCACGGGAGTCGAGCCGGATGTCAAAGTTCCCGCCGATCAGGCGCTAAAGGTGGCGACGGTCGCCGCCCTCGGCAAGCTCATCGAGAAGGAAACCAATGCGCAGCGCAAAGCGCAGTTGCAAGGCGGGCTTGAGGCCGCGCAGAAAGAGCTTGATGAGATGAAAAAAGGCGCTAAACCAACGCCCTAACTGAAAAGATAGTCTGTGCCGCGCGCGTCCGCCGCGAAGTTCCGCGTATCCGAAGGCGGAAGAAAACCGGCGCGCGCGGTCTACTCAACCTCAAAAATCATTTGACGCGGCGCGTGCTAACCATAAGAATAAGCAGTACGCTTGTGGATTTAACCCTGGACCTCATCCTTTGGAAAGAAAGATCCTCGTCGTCGAAGACCATCCCGATAGCCGCGACCTCTTGGCGCTCTATCTTAGAATGCAAGACTACACGGTCTATACGGCGGAAGATGGGCTAGAAGCCCTGAAGCTCGTTCAGCTGGACTGCCCCGACTTGATCATCACCGACCTTTCCATGCCGAACATGGACGGCAAGGAGCTAATCAGGCTGGTGCGCCAGATGCCGCCTTGCACAAGCCTTCCCATTATCGTCATGACAGCCTTTGGCAGCGGCGATGAAGCCGCCGCGCGCCGCGGCGGCGCCAATCAAACGATTGCCAAGCCGATTGATTACGAAGTGCTCCTCCAACAGATCAACCAACTGCTACCTGCCTGAAGGTCCTGGCGCTGCCGATGAGTCGTGGCAACTCGGCGAAAGGCCATCGTCATTCATAACCGCGAACAGAAAAGTACAGGACAGGCGGCCAGCGCCGGACTGTTGCTGATCGGGCTCGCCTACCTCGGCTTTATCAGCCTGGGCCTGCCTGATGGCTTGCATGGCATCGCCTGGCCCTCGGTTCGCGCGACGTTTCAACTAGGGATTGATGCACTCGGCGCGATACTGGTGATGTTCACCAGCGGCTATCTGCTGGCGAGCTTCAGCAGCAGTCGCTTGCTGACGGTCATGAATGTCGGAACCCTGTTGGCGCTCAGTTGCTTGTTGATGGCGATCAGCCTGACGGGTTATGCGCTGGCCCCTAGCTGGGGATGTATGGTGGCGCTCGCGCCGGTTGCCGGAGCCGGGTCGGGAGCGATTGACGCAGGATTGAACAGCTATGCGGCTCTCAATTTCAGCCGTCGCACAGTCAACTGGCTGCATGCCTGTTACGGCATCGGCGCAGCCATCGGGCCGGCCATCATGACTGCGGTGCTGAATGCTGGCCGCCCCTGGCGTTGGGGTTATGCCATCGTCGCGATGACTCAGTTCGTGATGGCCGTGGCATTCGCCTTGACGCGTGCCCGCTGGACAAACATAGACGCGAAGGCGCAGGCTGTCGGCAAACTGCCACGGCAGTCAAACCGCGGCACGCTGCGCTTACCTGCGGTCTGGTTGAGCATCGCGATCTTCTTCATCTACACCGGCCTTGAAACGGCCGCCGGCGCGTGGGCCTTCAGTTTCTTCACCGAAGGGCGCGGGGTTGGAGCGGGTGAGGCCGGTCTGTGGGTGAGCGTGTACTGGGGGAGCCTGACTGTGGGCCGACTGATCTTTGGCTTTGTCGCCGAATCGCGAGCGGCGCGGTGGCTGTTGCGCCTCTGTCTGGTCAGCATCGGCGTGGGTGCGGCGCTGATCTGGCTCAACGCCGCACCCCTTCTAAGCTTCTGCGGATTGGCGTTGATGGGGTTAGCCTCGGGGCCGGTTTTCCCTTCGATGATTGCCGAAACGCCTCGCCGCCTGGGAGCCGCCCACACGGCAAACGCGGTTGGTTACGAGATCGCTGCGGCGATGCTCGGCGCGTCGTTGCTGCCGGCGGCAATCGGCATCGCCGCCAGCCGATTCGGCCTTGAAAGCATCGGCCCGGCGCTGTTGCTTACGGCGATTCTGCTGTTTGTCTTTCACGAGAGCTTGCGCTTCGCCGGGCAGTCGGCGATCCGCGGCGAATCGTCCTCGACATAGGACAGCTTGCGAATGCATCCAGTCTTAGCCACAAAGTCACAAAGAATCACGATAGGCCCGGGGGTTCTTGGCGTCCTCGGTCTTTGTGCGATTCTTCCCGCTATCGCTTGACAATCATGCGCCGCTCGCGGGAATTTCTAACCTGCGCCGCGTCACTTAACAGACGGGCAAGCTCAGTCCGCCACTGCGGATGAATACCTTCATTCAACACACCCGTGCCGTAAGCGGCACAAAGTGAGGCCGATGATGCTACCCCTCCAAGGCATTTACGAAATTGCTATTCCCGTTGACGACCTGAGCAGGGCTCAGGCTTTTTACTGCGACATCCTTGGTCTGAAGATCGGGCTGCGCGATGAAAAGAGAAACTGGCTATTCCTCTATGTCGGTGGCAATGCCGGCATGGTGGTTCTGCAAGAGAACGCCGGCGACTGGCCTTCGCAGCACTTCGCTTTCCAGGCTGACCAGGGCGACCTGGAAAGCGCCGCGGCGAGCTTGCGCGAGCAAGGCGTTGAAGTGGAAGGGCCAATCTTTCATTCATGGATGGGCTCGACATCAATCTACTTCAGCGACCCCGACGGCCATCAGCTTGAAATCCTGGCGCTCGCGTAAGGCAGCCACTAAACGAGCCATTAGCATCCTTGCAGTGGCGAGCGATAATCAGGCCGCCGTAATCATCATCTGGATGCCTGGCTATGCGAACAGAGCAAGACACCGACCCGGTATGGCAACTGCCGGCGGGTGAGCTATCGTTGCCGCGAGATGAGGTTCACGTTTGGCAGGATGACATTTACCTTGCGACTGACAAAAAGGGCCTGCCACGCATGGCGCGGCAGGCTTGGAGAGCTTAGCCCATGAGATTTCCTAGCGCCGGTAACTACGCCGGCAGAACGCTACCGGTTACAAATGTCTGTGCCGACGGCCAGCAGGCGCGCGACGCCGTTGTTTGAATTCACTCAGCGGCAGGTGCTATATTGGCCGCGCATCAACGAATCCCCTTTCAATCAAACAAAAGGGCTTCGCTTGGCGACTGACGGGCCGCCGAGCGCGCCAGATGGGAGAACGCATATGGCTTCAAAAAATCGCCGCCAATTCATCAAGCAGTCGCTAGAAGCTGGTGCCGCAGCGGCGGCCTATACCGCATTGTCGGCTACCGGCGTGGCCGCGCAATCCACGAACAATGTCGCCGGCGCGAATGACCGGCTGCGCGTCGGCCTGATTGGCTGCGGCGGCCAGGGCCGCGGCGACCTCCGCCAGATACTGAAGCTCAAGAACGTCGAATGTGTCGCGCTCTGCGACGTCGACGACGAGCAAGCGGCGCGCGCGCAGAAGATGGTCGAAGGCGATTACTCGCAACACCCGCAACTGGTGACGCGCGACTTTCGCCGCGTGCTTGATCTTCGCGACATCGATGCCGTCATAGTCGGCACGCCCGACCACTGGCACGCGCTGCCGACGATTATGGCTTGCCAGGCAGGCAAAGATGTTTACGTCGAGAAGCCGCTGGCCATCAGCATTGGCGAAGGCCGCGCCATGGTCAACGCCGCGCGCCAGCACCATCGCATTGTCCAGATGGGCACGCAGCAGCGCAGCGCCGCTCACTATAAAGACGCGGTAGAATATGTGCGCAGCGGCAAGCTCGGCAAGATTCGCATGGTGCGCGCCTGGGCTTACCAGAACTGGATGGGCAACATCGCACCGGTTCCCGACAGCGAGCCGCCGGCGACAGTGGATTACGAGATGTGGCTCGGCCCTGCGCCGAAGCGGCCTTTCAACAAGAATCGTTTTCACTTCAACTTTCGCTGGTACTGGGACTACTCCGGCGGCTTGATGACGGATTGGGGCGCGCACATGATCGATATCGCCAACTGGGCAATGAACGTCAAAGCGCCGCTTTCAGCCGCAGCGGTCGGCGGCAAATTCGGGTTCCCCGACGATGCCGAAGAGACCCCGGACACGCAACAGGTCATCTGGTCATACCCCGATTACAGCATGGTCTGGGAGCATGCGACGGCCATCGGGCGCGGCCCTGAGGCGCGCGATCACGGCGTCGCCTTTCACGGCAACAACGGCGTGCTGGTGGTTGATCGCGGCGGCTGGGAGGTCTATCCCGAAAGCGAGCGCGTCAATGGCAAAGCGCGCTATAAAGACGCAGGCATGCCGCGCCAGGGAAGCGGCGGCGATGATTACCACCTCCTGCATATCAAGAATTTCGTTGACTCGGTGCGCTCGCGGCAACTGCCGAACTCGGATGTCGAGATCGGCCACAACTCGATGATCGCCTGTCACCTTGGCAATATCGCCTTCCGACTTGGCCGGCAGGTGCGTTGGGATGTCGAGAAAGAATCGTTCATCGGCGACAACGAAGCGCAGAGCTATCTGACGCGCCGCTACCGCGCGCCGTGGAAACTCCCTGTAGAGTGACAAGTGACAAGTGACGAGTGACAAGACGATGTCGCTCCGATTCCGGTCAAGACTCGGCCTGCGAATCCCTCTTGTCACTCGTCACTTGTCACTTGTCACCCTCACGGGCGGAAGCCCCTGAGCTTTGGTCCCAGTTGCATGGGCAATAAGCTGTAAGCCGTCTCGACCCAGTCGCAGAGAATGGGGCGCGTTTCGCGCGGGTCAATGATCTCTTCGACGCCGAAGGCTTCGGCGGTGCGGAAGGGCGAGCGCAACTGGTTCAATGTCTCTTCGATCTCGCGGCGTCGCGCTTCCGGGTCCGGCGACGATTCGATGTCGCGCCGATAAGCCGCCATCACGCCGCCTTCAATCGGCAACGAACCCCAATCGCCTGACGGCCACGCGTAGCGCAAGTTCAGTCCGTTCGTGTTGCCATGCGCCGCGCCCGCCACGCCATAACAACGCCGCAGCAGGATGCTCACCCACGGGACGCGGACTTGATAGATTGCCGCAATCGCCCGCGCGCCGTACCGCGCTGTGCCGGCGCGCTCGGCTTTGGTGCCGACGACGAAGCCCGGCTGGTCTACGAGGTTGACGACCGGCAGGTGGAAGGTGTCGCAGAGGTCAACGAAGCGGACGAGCTTTTCGCTTGCCGGCGCGTCCAGCCCGCCGCCGTGAAAATGAGGGTCATTGGCCATCACGCCGACCGCATAACCGTTCAGCCGCGCCAGCCCTGCGATCAGCGGGCGCCCGTAAAAGCGGCTGATCTCAAAGAATGAGTCGCGATCAACGATCAACTCGACCAACCGCCGCGCATTGTAGCCGCGCCGCCGGTCGCGCGGGATGATCGAGATCAAGTCCGCTTCCGAGCGGTTCGCTGGATCATCCGTGTCGCGGCGCGGCGGCAACTGCCAGACGTTCGACGGCAAGTAACCGAGGAAGGCGCGAATCTGCGCGAAGGCTTCATCTTCGCTGCCGACCTCGTTGTCGACGCAGCCGCTGCCGTGCGCGTGGATGTGCGAGCCGCCGAGTTCTTCCTTGCCGACTTTCTCGCCGACGCTGCGCTCGACGACCGGCGGCCCGGCGACGAAGAGCTGCGCCGTGCCTTTGACCATCAACGAAAAGTGCGAGTTGACGACGCGCACCGCGCCGAGTCCCGCGACCGAGCCGAGACATGCGCCGACGACCGGAACCTCCGCGAGCAGCGCCACAGAGATGTCCCAGCCCGGCAGCGGCGGCACATAGGTGCGCCCCATCGTCTCGATGGTCTTGACGCTGCCGCCGCCGCCCGTGCCGTCAACCAGTCGGACCAGCGGCACGCGGAACTCGCGCGCCAGCCGCTCGGCGTAGACCGCTTTGTAGCCGACCGCGCCATCCGCCGCACCGCCGCGCACCGTGAAGTCGTCGCCGCCGACGACGACCTTGCGCCCGTCAATGCGCCCCGTGCCGAAGACGAAATTCGCTGGCGTGAACGAAGCCAGTTGACCCGCTTCATAAGTGGCGCGGCCCGCCAGCGCGCCGACTTCATGAAAAGAATGGCTATCGAGCAAGCGCCCGATACGTTCGCGCACCGTGAGTCGGCCATTGGCATGGTGTCGCGCGACGTTCTGTTCGCCGCCCATCTGTTTGGCCAGTTCGGCGCGGCGCTTGATCTCTTCGACTTCGGGCTCCCAACTCAATCGCTTGTCTCCTGAGGAAGGATAGTGTTGATGTTGCGCTGAAAGGCTAAAGCAAAAAGCGAAGATTGAAAAGCCGCGGGGCGGCGGCCACTTGACCAATCGCGGCGGCGGTTGGAGAATGCCTTTTCTCCATTCATCTGCGCGATGGCTTATCCGGCCATTGTTGATTAATCTGGCGGGCTGATTGGAACTGGCATGGGCGGCACAATCATCGATAGCCACCAACATTTCTGGCAGGTCGGGCGCTTCGACTACCCGTGGATGAGCGCCGAGGTCGAGACGCTCTACCGCGACTTTCTCCCTGAGTCGCTCGCTCCGTTATTGAACGAGAATGGCGTAGGGCAGACGGTGCTGGTGCAGGCCAGCAACAGCCTCGCGGAGACGCGCTGGCTGTTAGAATTGGCTGACCGCCATCGCTTCATCGCCGGAGTCGTCGGCTGGGTGGATTTGACTGATCCGCAAGTCGAATCGCGGCTCGCGGAATTTATCGGCCATCCGAAATTCAGAGGCGTGCGCCATCTGGTTGAAAGCGAGCCGGCGGACGACTGGCTCCTACAGCCCGGCGTGCTACGCGGCCTCAAGGTTCTGGCGGCGGGGGGCGTTGCGTACGACTTGCTGGTGCATACGCGCCACCTGCGCCACGTGCTGACGGTGGCCGAGCGCTGTCCCGGCTTACGGCTAGTTGTTGATCATATGGCCAAGCCGCCGATTGCCAGCGGCAAAATAGAGGAGTGGGCGAGCGGGTTGCGAGCCGTCGCGCAAATTCCCGGCATCCACTGTAAACTTTCGGGCCTGGTCACCGAAGCGGACCACCTGAGCTGGAAGACCGAAGATTTACGGCCTTACGTCGAGCGGGCGCTCGAATGGTTCGGCCCTGAGCGCATGATGATCGGCAGCGACTGGCCCGTATGCTTGCTCGCGGCCTCGTACGAACAGGCGCTCACGGCTTACCAATCGTTGCTCGGCGGTTTGAATGATCGTGAGCGGCAACTTGTTCTCGCGGACAACGCCGCGAGCTTTTATCGATTGCCGCAGAATTCTTAACCAATCCTGAGATTTAATAACTATGAGCGAAGCGTACTTCATCACCGGCGCACAGGGCTGCATCGGTTCGTGGATCGTCAAGGCACTGGTCGAGCGCGGCGACGCGCCGTTTGTCTTCGATGTCAGCGATGATGCGCGGCGGCTGCGACAGATCATGAGCGAAGCCGAGATTGCCGCCGTCCGCTTCATCGTCGGCGACATTACCGATTCGTCGGCCATCGCCGCGGCGATGGCCGCATCCGGTGCGCGGCGCATCATTCACCTCGCCGGCCTTCAGGTGCCGACCTGCAAAGCCGCCCCGGTGCGTGGCGCGGCGGTCAATGTCATCGGCGCGCTTAACGTCTTTGAGGCAGCGCGGCAGGCCGCCGTCGAGCGTGTTGTTTATGCCAGCTCGGCAGCCGTCTTCGGCATGAGCGAAGATCACGAGCCGGTTGATGAAACGACGGTGTGCGAGCCGGCTACGCACTATGGCGTTTTCAAGCGCGCCAACGAAGGCAACGCCCGCGTCTATTATCTCGATCACGGGCTGTCGAGTGTCGGGCTGCGGCCCCTGACGGTTTACGGCGTCAACCGCGATACGGGATTGACCAGCGACCCGACGAAGGCCATGAAAGCGGCGGCGCTCGGCGTGCCGTTTCGGATTCGCTTTGGCGGCGCGACCGATTTCCTCTATGTCGCCGACGCGGCAGCGGCCTTCATCGCCTGCGCCGACCGCGCGCCGACGGGGGCGCACGTCTTCAACCTGCACGGGCAGACCGTGTTGATCGAAGAAGTCGCCCGCCTTATCAACGAGACGGCTGGCCGTGAGCTGGCCACATGCGGCGGCCCGCCCATCCCGATTGCCGCGGCGTTGAGCGATGCCGCCATCCGGCAAACCATCGGTGAGCTGCCGGTAACGCCGCTTGGCGATGGCGTGCGCGAAACCATACAACGCTTTGCCGAGTTGAACGCCGCTGGTCGGCTCGACACCGGCGACATCGAAGCCGAGATGCGTGCCGCCTGCGTCTAAGCGCGGAAGATTATGACGAACCCTGGCATTCACCACAGCGGATCGGCGACCATGCGAGCCTGTGTGCTATGTGACGTTGCGCGCATGGAAGTCCGCGACGTGGCGCGCCCACAGACGGGGCCGCGTGAGGTTCTGGTGCGCGTCGCGAGCGTCGGCCTGTGCGGCACCGACATACACATTTTCGCGGGCCACGCCAATTACAACACCGACGCGCACGGGCAGCCGGTGCCGTTTAACCGCGAGCCGCAGATACTCGGCCATGAGCTCAGCGGCGAAGTCGTTGAAATCAGCGCCGAAGTGCGCGACCTGCGCGAAGGCGACCGCGTCGTCATCGATCAAGGGTTGAACTGTGTCAGCACGGCGCGTGCGCCAGTCTGCGAATACTGCCGCACCGGCGATTCGCATCAATGCGAGTTCTACCGCGAGCATGGAATCACAGGGCTGCCGGGCGGGCTGGCTGAATACATCGCCGTTCCGGCGGTCAATTGCGTGCCTATTCAATCATCAATCGGCGCAGAGGCGGCAATGACCGAACCGCTCGGCTGCATCATTCACTCGTCTGATTTTGCGGCGCGGGCGCGCGCCCGCTATGCCATCAACGCTGTCGAGGCTGACGAGCGTGTGCGCGCGGTCTTGATCTGCGGCGCGGGGCCGGCCGGACTGTTGTTCACGCAGTATCTGCGCCAGGCGCTCGGCTACGATGGGCGCTTGCTGGTCAGCGAGCCGAACCGCCGCAAGCGTGCGCTCGCCGAATCGTTTGGCGCGCAGACGATTGATCCGTCTAGCGGCGATGTGATTGAGGCGGTTCGCGAATTGACTGACGGGCGCGGCGTCGAGTATTTGATCGAAGCAACTGGCTCAGGTCGCGTGATGGCGCTGATCCCTGGCCTCATTCGCAAGCAGGCGACGGTCTTGCTCTACGGCCACGGCCATGCCGGCACAGACATGAGCCTGTTGAATAATGTATTATTTAGAGAGCCGGTGCTGGTCGCCTCGGTTGGCGCCTCGGGTGGGTTTAATGCGGATGGCCGCCCCGCGGTCTATGCGCGAGCCCTGGAATTGATCGAATCGGGCCGCATTGACGTGGCTTCGATCATCACACATCGCTACACACGGCTCGATGAGGTGCCGCAGGCGCTTGGCGGCGACTGGCGCGCGGCGGATTACGTTAAAGGCGTCGTGACGCTCTGAACAGTCGCGATGATTCTGAATTCATTTGCCATAATGCGATTGACGAGAAGGAGACTTAAACGATGAAGAACCTGACTGCCCGAATGACGGGCAAGATAATGATTATTCTATTGCTGGCGGCCCTCGCTCTGCTGCCGGTCACTTCGGGCGCGCAAGATCGCTTGAAGACGATGCCGGGATATGACCAGTTCCAGCGCATGAGCAAGGAGATCCCCGGCTCAGTCAAGCCGGGCAACCTCGCGGTCAAATGGGTGGACGGCGGCAAGGCATTCACTTATCAAAAAGACGGCAAGTCGTATCGCTACGACACGGCGACCGGGCAGACGACCGAGGCCGGCCAGGCTACAGGCGATGCGGCCCAGGGCGATACCCCGATGGGCCGCCGTGCGCCCGGCGCGCCTGAGCGCGGGCGGCAGCTCGGCTTTGCCGTGTCGCCCGACGGTAAGCTCAAGGCGCTTTACCGCGACCGTAATCTCTGGCTGAGTAATGCCGATGGCTCGAATGAGATGGCCATCACCAAAGACGGCAGCGAGCAGAAGCGCATCAAGTATGGCGTCGCCAGTTGGGTCTACGGCGAAGAGTTAAGGCAAACGACGGCGATGTGGTGGTCGCCGAACAGTAAGAAGGTTGCCTTCTACCGCTTCGACGAAAGTCCTGTGAAGGATTATTATCTGCAACTCGATCAAACCCAGTTGCAGAGCCGCATGGACATCGAAGCCTATCCGAAAGCCGGCACGCCCAACCCCATCGTTGAGTTGTTCGTTTATGACGTTGACACGAAAAAGATGACTCAGGTTGACGTGCGCGACGGCAAGCCATTTGATAATGCGGTGGTCGGTCACTACGTCTACCGCGTGGCGTGGTCGCAAGACAGCAGCGAGCTTTTGTTCAACCGCACCAATCGCCGGCAGAACATCATGGAGTACACCGCTGCCAACCCTGACACCGGCAAGTGCCGCGTCATCGTTCGCGAAGAGTGGCCGGCAAGCTGGACAGAAAACTCGCCGGAGATGCGATTCCTGGCCGATGGCAAGCGGTTCATCTGGGCGTCAGAGCGCACGGGCTGGCGCAATTTCTATCTTTACGATTTGAGCGGCAAGCTGATTGCCACGCTGACGAATCACCCCTTCGAGGTGGCGAACATCGTGGCGGTGAACGAAACCGCCGGGCAGCTTTATTACATGGCGCGCGACGGCGACAATCATATGAAGCTGCAACTGCATCGCGTCGGTCTCGATGGGCGCGGTGACCGGCGGCTCACCGACCCGGCGCTCAATCACACGGTCAATGTCGCGCCCGATGGCCTTCACTTTGTTGACGTGGCGCAGACGCACGACACCCCGCCGGTCACACGGTTGATGGACGGCGAAGGCAAAATGATTGCCGAGCTGGCGAAGAGCGACACGACGAAGGCTGACCAACTCGGCTTGAAGCGCGTCGAGCTGATCACCTACAAAGCGGCGGACGGCATGACCGATCTGCATGGGCTGCTGCACTTCCCGTCGAACTTCGATCCGACGAAAAAGTATCCGCTGCTGGTGAGCGTCTACGCCGGGCCGGCGACCAATGGGGCGCGCGAAACCTTCAGCACGCCGAATCCGCTCACCGAGTATGGCTTTCTCGTGGCGACGCTCGATTCGCGCAGCGCCGCCGGGCGCGGCAAACGTTTCCTCGACGCCATCTATATGAAACTCGGCACGGTCGAGATTGACGACCAGGCGGCGGGCGTGCGCTATCTGTGGGCGCGGCCCTATGTGGACAAGACACGCGTCGGCATCTTCGGCACGTCTTATGGCGGCTATACGTCGGCGCTCGCGATTTTGCGCCATCCCGATGTGTTTCAGGCGGCGGCGGCTTCGTCACCGCCGACCTCTTGGTATCACTACGACACGATCTACACCGAGCGCTACATGTGGATACCCCAGGAGAACAAAGAAGGCTACGAAGCGGGCAACGCCATGACTATGGCAGACAAGCTCAAAGGTCGGCTGATGATTTACTACGGCACGGCGGACAACAACGTGCACCCGTCGAATTCGATGCAGTTGATTCAAGCCTTGCAGAAAGCCGGCAAGAGCTTTGAAGTGCAGGTCGGCCCGGACATGGGCCATTCGGGCCTGCGCCCGGATCGCATGATGGAGTTCTTCATCGAGAACCTCGTCTTGCGAAACGGCCCCGCGTCTTAGAAACGGTGTGAGCGAAGTAAGAGAGGCTGGCCGCGAAGTCGCAGCCAGCCTCCCCTCTCTCCTCGTCGGCTCCGCATTCGCCTCATCATTCGCCAGCCGTGTTGCCCAGGGCCGGGAGGGCTGGGCATAATGATTACCGGACGGCGCTTGTGCTGAAACCCGTGAGCGTTGCCGCGGGCGTTGGAGTTGTGCGGCGACTGGCGAGGAAACGGTGCCCAGCGAGCGAAGCCATCATCTTCCTTCACAACAAAAATCTCATCAGCCAATTGGCTCAAAGTCGCAAACCGAACCGGGGCGAAAAATCCCCGCGGCGATGCGCGCTCTCAAGCACCGCAACTATCAGCTCTTCTTCGGCGGGCAACTGATCTCGCTGACCGGCACGTGGATGCAATCGGTCGCGCAATCGTGGCTGGTCTACCGCCTGACTGGTTCGGCAATCCTGCTCGGCCTGGTCAGCTTCTCTTCACAAATCCCGGTCTTCTTGATCGCACCCATTGGCGGGGCGATGGCGGATCGCCACAATCGTCATCACACGCTGATCGCGACGCAGACCGCCGCGATGCTGCTGGCGATGGTGCTGGCGGCTTTGACCCTGAGCGGGCGCGTGCAGACCTGGCATCTCTTCGCGCTGGCGGCGCTGGTCGGCGTTGTCAATGCGTTCGACATCCCGGCGCGGCAAGCCTTCGTTGTTGACATGGTCGGCCGCGAAGACTTGATCAATGCCATCGCGCTGAACTCTTCGATGTTCAACGGCGCACGCATTATCGGGCCGGCGGTCGCCGGCATTCTGGTCGCCGCCATCGGCGAAGGCTGGTGCTTCTTTGCCAATGCCGTCAGCTACATTGCCGTGATTGCCGGCCTGTTGATGATGAAGATGACTCGCCGCCGAGCCGAGCCGCCGCCCGGGTCGGCGCTGGCCCACATCATCGAAGGCTTCCGCTTCGTCGCCGCAACCGGGCCGGTGCGGGCGCTGCTGCTGCTGCTGGGACTGGTGAGCCTCATGGGCATGCCGTACGCGGTGTTGATGCCGATCTTCGCAGACCAGATTCTTCATGGCGGCGCGAGCGGGCTCGGCATCCTGATGGGGGCGTCGGGGATGGGGGCGCTGGCCGGCGCTTTGAGCCTGGCTGCTCGCCAGGGGGCGCGCGGGCTGGGCCGCTGGGTGGCGTTTGCGACCGCCGGGTTTGGCCTCAGCATCATTCTGTTCTCTATGTCGCGGCAGTTCTGGTTGTCAGCCGCGTTCTTAATTCCGGCTGGTTTTTCGATGATGGTGCAGATGGCGGCATCAAACACGCTGATTCAATCGATGGTGCCGGACGCCCTGCGCGGCAGAGTGATGGCAGTCTATTCGATGATGTTTATGGGGATGGCACCCATCGGCGCGCTGCTGGCGGGCGTCTTGGCCAATCATCTCGGTGCGCCGCTTACCGTAGCACTTGGCGGCGGGGTCTGTCTGCTTGGCGCGGGCGGCTTTGCATTGCGGCTGCCGGGTTTAAGAGCGGCGGCGCAACCGCTCTTCATCGCGCAGGAGATGGCCGCCGGAATCCCCGCCGAAGAGATGACCGGCAACTCGCTGACCGAGCGCTCTCGAAAAGCCGAAGCCTCATCGCGAAGCTAATCTGGCTCAGCCGCCAGGGCGGCATAGGCTGAGGTGGCTGGCGCATGGTCGCTTGCTATACTGTTATCGGGGTCTCACAGAGAGGAAGAGGTTAACCATAGAAGCTGTGAATCTGAAAAGCCTGAGAATCTATACGAACTATGCCCGCCAGCACGGGCGGCGCTTCATCAAGCAAAAGTTTAAAGAATCACGCAAGCCGATACAGCCGGCTCCTTACCGGCCCGCGCCCGCGACCTGGGGCGATGATGAGCTAACGCTTGCGTGGCTCGGTCATGCGACGGTGCTGATCAACTTTTATGGGACATGGTTATTGACCGACCCGGCTTTGCGGCCACACGTCGGCGTCAACATCGCCGGCCTGACCATCGGCCCGCGCCGCCTGGTGCGACCGGCGCTGGCGAGCAACGAGCTGCCGCGGCTCGATGCCATTCTGGTTTCGCATTCGCACATGGATCATTGTGACCTCGGCACGCTCAAACGCTTACCGCGCCAGACGGCGGCCGTCGTACAGAGCGGCAATGGCGACCTGGTCCGCCGTTTCCGGCGCGTCAATGAGCTGGCGTGGGGCGAGTCGGTCGAGATCAACGGCGCGCGCATCGAAGCCATCGAAGTCAATCACTGGGGCGCGCGACGACTGACCGACAGGCATCGCGGTTATGGAGGGTTCCTGATCACCAAGAATGATCGCGCCCTCGTCTTTGGCGGCGACACGGCTTATACAAGAGCCTTCGGACGGTTGCGCGAGCGTCTGTCACGAATTGATGTCGCTATGCTTCCCATCGGCGCGTATGATCCGTGGATTTATGCCCACGCCAATCCCGAGCAGGCATGGGCGATGCGCGGCGAGATGAACGCCACGTATATTCTGCCGATGCATCACTCGACTTTCCGACTGAGTCGCGAGCCGGTGGATGAGCCCATCACGCGCTTGCTCAACGCCGCCGGCGGCGAGCGCTGGCGCGTCTGCCTGGAACAGCCCGGCCAGCAGTGGCGTTTGTCCGAGGCGGCGGTGGAAGACAATCGCAACCTCGTTCACGCTTTGCCGCTATGATAAACTGCGACACGCTATGAGCAAGCCTCGAAACATCAGAGCGCCGCGCGGCCGCCAGCTCAATTGCAAAGGGTGGCATCAGGAAGCGGCGCTGCGCATGTTAATGAACAACCTCGACCCGGAAGTCGCCGAGCGCCCGGACGAGCTGATCGTTTATGGCGGCACGGGGCAGGCGGCGCGCGACTGGCCCGCCTTTGAAGCGATAGTCGGCAGCCTGCTAGAGCTGGAAAACGACGAGACACTGCTCGTGCAATCGGGCAAGCCGGTCGGCGTCTTTCAAACTCACGAATATGCGCCGCGCGTCTTGATCGCCAATGCCAATCTTGTCGGCCAGTGGTCGAACTGGGACGAGTTCCACAAGCTCGAACGCATGGGGCTGACGATGTACGGACAGATGACTGCCGGCTCGTGGATCTACATCGGCAGCCAGGGCATCGTCCAGGGGACCTTTGAAACTTTTGCTGCCGCCGCCAAGAAACACTTTGGCGGCACGCTCGATGGCCGCCTCGTCGTCAGCGGCGGCATGGGCGGGATGGGCGGCGCGCAACCGCTCGCGGCCACCTTGAACGGCGCGTGTTTTCTCGGCATTGACGTTGACCCGGCGCGCATCGAGAAGCGCATCAAGACGGGGTACTGCGATGTCGGGGCGACAACGCTTGATGAAGCATTGCGCCTGATTGCTGAGGCGCGAGCCAGGGGCGAAGCGGTTTCGGTCGGGCTGGTCGGCAATTGCGCGGATGTGCTGCCTGAGCTTGCGAGGCGAGGCATCGTCCCCGACATACTGACCGACCAGACGAGTGCCCATGACGCTTTGAACGGCTATGTGCCGAACGGCATGACGCTCGTAGAAGCCGACGAGTTACGCCAAGCGAATCCCCAGGAATACGTCGCCCGCTCGACCGAGACGATGGCCACGCATGTCCGCGCTATGCTCGACCTGAAACGCATGGGCGCCGTGACGTTCGATTATGGCAACAACATACGCGCTCAAGCTAAACAGGCGGGCGTTGATAACGCGTTCGAGATTCCGGGGTTTGTGCCGGAATACATTCGCCCTTTGTTTTGCGAAGGGCGCGGGCCATTTCGCTGGGTGGCGCTTTCGGGCAATCCCCAGGACATCCACCTGACCGATCAACTGGCGATGGAGTTGTTTCCAGATGACGAAGTGCTGTCGCGCTGGCTGCGATTGGCGAAAGACCGCGTGCAGTTCCAAGGTCTGCCGGCGCGCATCTGCTGGCTCGGTTACGGCGAGCGCGCCGAGTTCGGCGAAGCCATGAACGACATGGTGCGGACGGGCAGGCTCGAAGCTCCCATCGTCATCGGGCGCGATCATCTGGACACCGGCTCAGTCGCCTCGCCTTATCGCGAGACCGAAGGGATGCGCGACGGCTCGGACGCGATAGCCGACTGGCCCTTGTTGAACGCGTTGCTCAACACGGCGTCGGGCGCGTCATGGGTTTCGATTCATAATGGCGGCGGCGTCGGCATCGGCTATTCGCTACACGCCGGCCAGGTGAGCGTCGCCGACGGCACGGCAGACGGCGCGCGGCGCTTGCACCGCGTCTTGACCAACGATCCAGGCATCGGCGTTGCTCGCCATGTTGACGCCGGCTATGAAGCAGCGACGCGCACCGCGAAAGAGAAGGGCATCAAGGTTCCCGGCCTCGAACCTTCAGAGCGGCGCGCAGATTCGTGACCGTCGTGGAAAAAGAAGGCGGCGCGCGCAGGCCGGTGGATTGGAGCCGGGCAGGAATTCTGCCGAACATTCTGTGCAGAGTCTAACTTAGGAGGAGCGAAAATGTCTGAACCTCAAGATAGAAAAGACCCCGACCGGAAAGAGAATCAACAAGCCGATCTCAACCCTGTCGAGCCGGACGGCAGCGATGTCGTCAGCGGCGGCCCGGGCAGGGCCAGCGGCAGCAGTGACGCTGTCAGCAGTAGCGACCTCGGCCCCGACACCGGCACGGCTCCGCATCAGCCCGAAGGCGGTGGCGAAGTCTACTAGCGCGGTTATCAATCGGCTGTAGCGCCATCTGTCAGATTGCGCAGCGCCTCGCGCAAGCTAACCGCCTTGCGCTACGGGCACATGCCGCTGCCGCTTGAAGTGAAGCGGCTCACTTCGATTTGCGACAGTAGGCACGGATAAAGAACGTCCGGTCGCCGATCTGTAAATCGGGATTCTTATCCGGGCCGAACATGGCGCATGGCTCATAGTTCGCTTCGACCCACTGCATCAAACTCTGGCAGTAATCGCGCCCGAAGACGGCGGCACCAAACTCCGACGTTAGGCGGTTGGTTAACAAGACCAGCTTCGTGTCCGAATCGCGCAACTGGCGAATGGCGCGCGCTTCTCCTGCCTCATCTAAGAAACCCGGCGTCGTGATCTCTTCGCGCAAAGGGTTCCGCCGCCCGCTGAAGAAATCGAGCGAAGTGCCTTCAGGCATCACCGCGATGGCATCCGCGGGCGAGGTGGTCTGCTCGATGTAGCTGAGGGCTTCATTCCACGCCTGCCCGATGTCCGGCACGGCGATGATCGTCCCGCGCGCCGTGGCGATGGTCGTTGTGTTGCGGCTGCGGAAGCGGTGCGCCAACAACCCTGCGGTTACCGCGATGTCAGCGAGAATCAAGCCAATGGCGAGGCTGCGCGCCAGTTGCCGCGCCCGCCGGTCTTTGAAGATCGCTCCAAACGGCTGTGCCCAGCCATAGGTGAACATGATGACAGAGGCGGGCATCAAGTAAGAGCTATACGCGCCGCCACTGCGAACGCGCAGGATGACGCGCGCCAGGCTCGCCAGCGCGTAGACGGCGCAGACGATCAAGATGATGGTCTGCGGGCTCGCCGATGCTGTCATTGCCGACTTCTGAAAGCGTATCAGCATGATGACGAGAAAGATGGCGAGCAACAGCGGCATCGCCAGATAAGGCCCCTTGTCCCAATCCAGGTTAGCCACAAGCGGCAGCAGCAGCAGTGCTGTCGCCGAAGCGCCGAGCAGCCCCCACAGTTGCATCGGACTGGCGCGGCCCGTGTCCGTGACTCGCGCCTTCGGTAAAGCCACATGACTGGCCTGGGACTCACGTCTCATGCGCGTGATGATCCAACTGATGGCCGCGATCATCGCCGCAAGCCCCGCAAGCTTGAGCGTCGCCCCGAGCATCTGCATCACCGACTCGATGGGCCGGTCGAAACCCGACACACGCTTGTTGAAGTAGACCAGCTCGGGCGCGAGGTTGCGCAGAAAAAGCCAGCTTTCCGCCGACAGGGTGTGCCAGCCGACGCGCGTCGCAAAGAAGGCGTAAACGCCGACGGTCAACACCAGCGCAGGGGCGAGGAAGATCGCCGCGAGCCTTGCGCTGCGCCAGAGATTCGGATAGGCGACAAGCACAGCCGCCGTCACCCCTGCGGCCAGCGCCGCAAGCCCCATCTCCGTCTTCGCCAATGTCGCCAGGCCGGCAAGCAGGCCGGCGCACAGGAAGGCCATCGTCAACCGACGACCGACGACCGATGGTCGCCGAGGAGGACTCTCGTTTGACGCTTTACATTGAGAGTGGCCGCGCAGCGTGGCGACCAGCAACGCCAGGGTTGCCAGTCCGAGCGCCGAGCCATGCAACGCGCCGTACGAGTAGGGAAGAATGTAATTGCCGGCTTGCTTGAAGGCGCAAAGCCACATCACGCTCAAGGTCGCGGCGGCGGCGGCGCTCGGACTCATCAGTTGTCGCGCCAGCCAGTAAACCAGCGCCAGGATCAACATCGCCGTGATGATGCCATCGGCATACAACACGTTAAGCGACGGCCCGAAGAGGCGGAAAAGCGCCGCGTGCAGGTAGGGTGAAAGCGGCCCGTAAATATGCCGGACATCGGAATAGAGCATCTCGCCGCCGGCCAGGCGCAGCGGCTGATTCATCTCGCGCCCACAATCAACCAGCGGGTTGCCCCACCGTTGCCACGAGACTGCGAGGCCAAAGGCGAATGATGCTGCGATCAGCGCAACCCAAAACAGATCGCGCTTGTTCTTTAGTAGTGTCACGGTGAAGCGGGATTATAGGCGAATCCGGCGGCGTGTGACAAATGACGCGCAGAGAATTAACCGCCAAGACGCAAAGGACGCAAAGAGGACCTGAAGCACTCTGTCTTTTCTTGGCGGTCTTGGCGTCTTGGCGGTTCAAGTCCTGCGAATATTGAGACAACCGCGGTTGTGTGCTTCAATGGAAAAACGATGAGCAACCTCGACAGCACGAAATCATCCGAACTTTTTGCGCGCGCCGAGCGCGTGATACCGGGCGGCGTCAACAGCCCCGTGCGCGCCTTTCGCGCCGTGGGCCGCGAGCCGCTCTTCATCCGTGAAGCCGAAGGCGCGACCGTTACCGACGCCGATGGCAACCGCCTCATCGATTACGTCGGCTCGTGGGGGCCGATGCTGATGGGACACGCGCACCCGGCGATCATTGAAGCCGTGCGCGATGCCGCGTCGCGCGGCACGAGCTTTGGCGCGCCGACCGAAATCGAAATCGATCTAGCCGAAGAGATCGCCCGCGTCATGCCGTCCATCGAAAAAGTGCGCCTCGTCAGCTCAGGCACCGAAGCGACCATGAGCGCCATTCGCGTGGCGCGCGGCTATACGGGCCGCGATCTCATCGTCAAATACGAGGGCTGCTATCACGGCCACTACGATAGCCTGCTGGTGAAAGCCGGCTCCGGGCTGGCGACCTTCGGGACGCCCGACAGTGCGGGCATCCCTGCCGATTTTGCGCGCCACACGCTGGTGATTCCCTATAACGACGAAGCCGCGCTGGCCACGGCGTTTGCCGAGCGCGGCGATGAAATCGCCTGCGTCATCATCGAGCCGATTGCCGGCAACATGGGCTGCGTGCCGCCCGCCGCAGGGTATCTCGAACGCCTGCGCGAGCTGACTTCGGCGCACCGGGCGTTGCTGATCTTTGATGAAGTGATGACCGGGTTTCGCGTCGCGCACGGCGGCGCGCAATCGCTTTATGGCATCAAGCCCGACCTGACTTGCCTCGGCAAGATCATTGGCGGCGGATTGCCTGTCGGGGCCTTCGGCGGTCGCCGTGAAGTGATGGACGTGGTTGCGCCGCTCGGCCCGGTCTACCAGGCGGGAACGCTTTCGGGGAATCCGCTGGCGGTGAGCGCCGGTTTGGCGATGCTGCGATTGATCCGCGAGACCAATCCGTACGCCGAGCTTGAGCGCCGCAGCGCCCTGCTCGAACGCGGGCTGCGCGGCGCGGCGGGCGAGGCCGGCGTTGCGGCGACTGTCAATCGCGTCGGCTCAATGCTGACGGCCTTCTTCAGTGAAGCGCCGGTGACGGGCTGGGACACGGCGAAGCGGGCGGATACGGCGCGTTATGGGCGCTTCTTCCGCGCCATGCTCGAAGCCGGCATTTATCTAGCGCCGTCGCAGTTCGAATGCGCTTTTGTCAGCTCCGCGCACAGCGACGCGGATATTGAGCGCACCGTCGAAGCCGCTCGGCGTGCGATGCCGTCGTTGCGTGGTTGAGGCGCGCGGTCGGTTGATTAACTGCGTTGCGAGTAGCGATCTTTGTCCGCGTCGAGATGTCTCGTCGTCTGCTCGGTGACACTGGGCGGGGGCAGCGTATAGCCCTGCGGCTCGGGCGGCAGCTCGCCGGTCTGCCGGCGCGGCGGCATGGCATTGGTTGTCGGATGGTTCTGCAAATGCTGCATGGCGGTTCGCACGCTGACGATTTCGGCGATGCCTTTTCCGAGCAGCGAAAAGGCGGGGAAGAGCATGGCCCACCACCAGCCGCGTCCGCCGGGGCTGAAGAAGATGGCAAGCGCAACGATGAAGAAGCCGACGCCCATGAACGCATGGGTCAAGCCTTTTGCCAGGTTCGGCGGCCCTTCTTCGCGGTGGCGCCGACGCTTGCGCCGCGAATCGCGATCATCGGCCAGCTTCCCGGTCAGCGCCTGTGGCACCAGCGAGAGGTTCGAGCCACACGTCCGGCAGTAGGTCGTCCCATCGGCGTTCTGCGATCCGCAGTTCGGGCAAAACATAGCTTTCCACCTCGTCCTTTTCACCGAAGCATAAACGCAAAGACGGGACTTGGCAATCAGCGAAGAACCCTGCAACTAATTCGGGCTGACGAAGACCAGCTCGACGCGCCGGTTTGCGGCTCTCGCCGCAAGCGTGCGCTGAGTTGACACAGGCATCGTCGCGCCCCTTGATTCAACTTTGTAATTTGCGCTCGGCAACCCGAATGCCGCCAGGTAATCGGCAACCGCCTGGGCGCGCGCCATTGCAAATTCGTCCGCATTCGCCCGCTGGTCGGCGTGGCCTTCGATGGTGAACACGGCGATCTCTTTGTGTGCCGCCAGCGCCTGGCCGAGCGCCTCCATCTTGGCTTTGGCGCGCAGGTGCAGCGTCGGCTGGTTGGTGATGAACAGGGTGTCGGGAATGACGGCGACAAAACCGTTAGCGTTCGGCTTAATCGTCAGGATGCCGCCGACCGAAGCGCGCAACTCTTCAAAGCTGCGACGGCGGGCCTCGACAGTGCGGCGTTCGCGCTCGGCATGTTCGATGGCATCAAGGCGCGAGGTGTTCTCGTTGAGCTTCGCGGATGCCGCGGAGTTTTGTGACTGCAACTCCTGAATCTTCGCCTGCGAATCGTTCAGGCTCTGCGTCAGACGGTCAACCTCTGCGCGCAGCCGGTCGTTCTCCGAGCGGAGCTGGCGATTCTCTGCGCGCGCTTCGGCGCCGTCGCGCATGGCGCGATCCAGTTGATTGCCGATATCTGTACGCGCCAGCTCGGCGGCTTTGAGCCGCGCTTCCGTATCCGAGAGCCTTTCGCCGAGGTCGGTGGCGGTGGCGGTGGCTTTGCGGACTTCGGCATCGCGGCGGGCAATCTCAGCGCGGCGCTCGGCGGCGACGGCGCGCTCTTCGGAAACTTCGCGGGCGCGCTCGGCCAGCGAGATCGAATCGCGTGACACGCGGCCCGTCTCGTGAACATTGGCGCCGCGGCGGTAGAGGTCTTCGGCCTGGCCGAGCAGGTTGACGGCCTGGTTAAAATCTTCCGGCGCATATCGCTCGGCATCTGCCAGCCGGGCAATCTGCACGGCGCGGCGCGCTTGCAACAGCTCAACCGGGGTTTTGTTGTAAGCGCGCTCGGCGACTTCGGGTACGGTGTTGTCTTTATAAAAGTTGCCGGCGTCGCCTGTAAAATAGACTTCAGAGGTTTGCACCTGAACCTTGGCGGTCGAAGGCGCAAGGTTTTCCAGCACCACCTGGCGTGACGGCAGCTTGACCAGATAATGCGGCTCGGCGGTGATGATCATCGCAAAGGTCTGATAGGGCGTCGCCGCTTTCAAGCGCGCCGAGCTGCCCGACAGTCGGAACTCGCCGAGGTTATCAATCTGCCCGGCAGGTGTGATAGCCCACAGCACGTAGGTCGTATAGTCTGCGCCGTAATTGAACGCGGGAATCATGTTCTCAATCGTAATGTCGATCTCGCTTTCGTTGCGCTTGCGCCAGCGCTCGACGGTCGCTTCGCCGTGCGCGGTCGGGCGCAGGGTGGTTCCTGCAAAGCGCACGGTCACGGGGTCTTTGAAATAGGTAATGGCGATGGTGCGGCGGCGCAGGTCGCCTTGTGCTTGACCGATGATCGAGATGGATAGCGAAAAGGCGATGAGCAAAGCGATAGAGAAGGGAAGGAGCATGGTTTTCTTCATAAGAACGATTCCTCTCGCGTCGAGTTGGCGCAGCCGCTATGCCGGGTCGGTTCGGGGCACGCGGCGGCTGCCTGACTTAAACGCTGATCCGGTTGCGAGGTTTCACCAGAGCCATTTTAGCAAGTGGGGATGGCGGGCGACAAGAAGGGATGGTTTCAGGCCAGGGCCTATTCATTCTCGAATAACCATTGGGGATGAACCGCCAAGACGCCAAGACCGCCAAGAAAAGCTCGGCGTTCTCTTGGCGTCCTTGGCGTCTTGGCGGTTTAAGCCCGGAGAATGAATAGACCCTGGGTTTCAGGCCAGCACATGGCTGAGGGTGGCGTTGATGTCGTCAAAGCGAATCGGTTTGCTGATGATGTCGTTGACCAGCCGGTAACGCCGGTGGTCGCCTTCGGCCTGTACGGCGTAGCCCGTGACCATAACGATTTTCAGTTGCGGCCAGCGGCGGCGTATCTCTTCGGCCAGCGCCCAGCCATCAACGTCCGGCATAGACAGGTCTGTGAAGACCAGGTCGAAGGCTTCGCGCTCAAGCCGGCCAAGCGCGTCACGTCCGTTGGCCGCAAAATCCGCCGCGTGCCCCGCCAGCTTCAGCATCCCGACCAGCACGTCACGTACACGGTCGTCGTCGTCTACGACCAGCACCCGCGCCGTTTTCGCCATGATGCTATCGGAGATGCTGGCGACGCCGTTGACGGCCCGGCTCGATGGCAGCGAGATGGTGAAGGTGGTGCCGCGCCCAGGGATGCTGCGGACGTCAACCTCGCCGCCGTGACGCTCGATAATGCTGTAGCTGACAGCAAGGCCGAGCCCCATGCCGGTGACCCCTTTGGTGGTGAAGAACGGCTCGAAGATGCGCTGGCGCACATCGCGCGTCATGCCGACGCCGTTATCACTGAAGGAAACGCGCACGAAGCCATTCTTATGCTTCGACGAGATACGCAGTCGCCCGCCCTGCGGCATGGCGTCGAGCGCGTTGAGAATGATGTTAACGAAGACTTCGCGCAGCTCAGAGGCCGTGCCGCGCACCATCGGTACGTTGTTCAGGTCGAGCGCGACCTCGTAAGTCAGGCCGCGCGCCTGTGCTTCGTGCTGCCAGCGCGCCCGCGTCAGGGTCGTCGAATCCTGAAGCAGCTGGTTGACGTCAAAGCTTTCGTATACTTCATCGCTCGGTTGCAGGCCGAAGCCCTGGATGCGCTTGACGGTCTGCGCCCCATCCAACGCGGCCTTCTCGATGATGTCGAGGCGGGCAATCAAGTGCTCGTCCGACCACTCGCGCTTCAACAACTGGGCGTGTCCGAGGATGGCCGCGAGAATGTTATTGAAGTTGTGGGCGACGCCCGATGCCAGTTGCCCGAGCGCCCGCAGCTTGTCGGCCTGTGCGGCGCGCTCCGAGGCGACGCGCTCTTCAGTGATGTCGCGGGCGATGGCCAGGACGCTGGTGACGCCGCCCTCATCGTAGATCGGCGTTAAGGTCATTAACATTAGCCGCGATTCGCTGTTGCGGCGGAATGTGCGAATCTCAAATGACTGCGCCGCGCCGGCTATCGCCCGGCGGAAACGCTCGGCGATCAGCGGCTTTTCGCTCTCCGGCACGCAATCGAGATAGGTGATCGATTTCAGTGTGTCACGCGAAAAGCCCGACTGCCGGATCAACTGCTCGTTGAACCAGATGAAGCGCCCGTTGGGTGAAAGCGCGAAGATCGAATCGTTGGCGTGCTCGATGAGCTTGACCAGGAAGTTACGCTGCTCGCGCGCCACCGCCTCGGCGGCGCGTAGCTCGGAGAGCTCGCGCACGATGCACACAGCGCCGCGTGGCGCCGCCCCCTCTTCTCCGTCAATCTGGCTCTCGAAGCTGGTTCCGAGCGGCGCGATGGTAACCAGCACGGGGCGTTTCAGGCGTTCGGGGATCAGCTCGTAGGTGTGCGGGCGGTTCGTCTGTAGCACCTGCGAGACGCGGCAGACTTCGCCTTCGGAGCCCTGCAACAGGTCGCAGCAGCGGCAGCCGATCAGCTCGCTGACGCTCGCGCCTTCGAGCGCCGCGGCGGTCTGGTTGACGCGCCGTAGCGTGCCGTTCTCATCGAAGATGAACACGCCATCGGTGAGCGCATCAAACGTCGCTTCCCATTCGAACTTGCCTTGCGATACCAAGTCGAACAGCTCTGCGCGCTGCAAGGCGACGCGCACTTGATTGGCGACGGCACGCAACAACTCGACCTCTTCATCCGTCCAGCGGCGCGGGCCTGTGCGCATGAGGGCGCTGATCGTTAAATGCGATTCGCCGTCGAAACCAATGTGCAGGCTGACGAAACTGCGCGTCCCCACCTTCTTCAACAGGGCGCTGGCCGCGGGCGTCAAGCGAAGGTCATTCTCCGCATCATCGCAGCGCATCACGTCACCGTCGAGCAAGCCTTTAAAGTCACCCGTGTCAGCATCTCGATATGTGCGCCGCGAGCGGGTGACTTTGCCTTCGTTAAACTCGCATTCGTTGATCCAGGTCTGACTCTCTTCCTGGCGGCGCGTGATCGTCACGCGGTCAACGGAAAGATGTTTACCGAGTTGCTCGGCGACGATGGGGAAGATTTCGTCCAGGCGATTCGACTGATTGATGCCATGAATAATCTGCGTGACGAGTGCGGCGCGCGTCGCCGATTCGCGGACTTCCTTGTACAGCTCGGACTGCCGCAAGGCGACAGCGGCTTGTTCGGCGACCGACTGCGCGATAGCAATCTCGCTCGCCGTCCACTGGTGCTGATGCTCGCAATGCAGAATGCTGAAGACGCCAATTGGGCGACCGCCAGAGCGAATCGATGCGAACATAATCGATTTCACTTCGGACTCACGATACTGGCGGTGCGCCGCCACCAGTCGCGGATCATTGAACGGGTCTCCAACGACCACCGGCGTGTCGGCAGTCAGTAGCGTTTGCAGCATGGGATTGTTGATCGTCGGCACATGCGCGAAAGGCGCTTTGCGTTGCGTGCAACAATCGGCGACATATTCGTGAGTGATGGGAAGCGCGTCAGGCAATGGGTCGGGCAATAAGGCCAGCCGGCAGCGGCAGACGCCAAGCGCCGCGCCCAGCTCGTTGACAATGGTTTGCATCACATCGGCGTCTAGCGAGCTGTGGACCGCCGCGCTGATGCGCCGGATGAGCGCTTCGCGGCGGGCGTTCTCTTGCGCCTCATGATAAAGAGCGACGCTGTCCATCGCCGCGGACATCTGCACGGCGACCAGGCGGATTAAGCGCAGTGCTTCGTCGGTGAAATCGCGCGGCTGGTCGAACTGTTCGAGGGCCAGCACGGCGACCATCTGGCCTTTGCGCGTAATCGGCGCAAACACCAGCGCGCGCACGCCGAGGCGGACGAAGGGCGGACGGTCGTGTGGCTCGCAATCGCCGGTGTTGGGCATGACGATCAAATCGCCGGCGACAAGATTGTCATGGATTGCCTGATCACTCAGGTCGAGGACGCTGCCCATCAGACTAGGCACCAGGGCGCTCTGGCGGTATTCGGCGCGCGCCACAAGCGATTGGCTCGTCGCATCGAGGTCGGCGGTAGCGATGTCGCTATCGCCCATGAAAATGGCGATGCGCGACATATCCAGCGTTGTTCCGAGGCCGTCCACAGCAGCCTTCAGAACATCTTCCACGGAAGCGGCATTGCGGATGCCCGCGAGCAAATGATGTGTACGTTCTTCGCGCTGGACCGCCTCGCGGCCTCGTTCGAGTGATTGTTGATGGTGGAGCGCAAAGCCGATGACCGGCGCGAGCGTTCGCAAGGCATGACGCTCTGTGTCGGTTTGGCGCTGATGTTTGATTCGATAAAAGAGAACTGCGCCTAAGGTGCGCGACCCTTCGACGAATGGCGCGAAGACCATTCGCCCGCCTTTCAGGGCGGCAGGAAGGTTTTCAGAGACGTTCTGAAGGTTCGCTCTCAGCGGCGAATCCAGCTCAGCCAGATCGACTTCGATGGGTGCTCTCTCGTGCGCCAGCCGACGCGCAAGCTCGATCTCGATTGCACACAGCCGTTCGCGGGCAGCGGCATTCAATCCTGCCGCTGAATGCTCGGCGGCGCAGCTCCAATCATCCTGTTTGAGCAAGATGACCAGGCGAAGCGGCGCGAGCGTCCGGGCTAGATGGTCTGCAAGACCGGCAAGCAAGGTTTGCGAATCCGGGGACGAGCGCGCCAGCGTCACCGTGCCTTCGACCAGCGCACAATAATCCGTCTGGTGGCGTTTGCGGCCTAGTCGTTCCCACATTCGATCTAACAATATCGCTACCCTTCGTCACTTGTCCCTGGCCATTGGTCGGCTGAGAAAGAGCAAAGGACAAATGACCACGGAAAACTATGGCTATATCGCCCGGTTGCCGGTCAGCCGTGTGCCGGTAATCGTCAAGACGCTGAAGCCGATATCGGCCTCGGTCAATTGATCATCAT
This sequence comes from Blastocatellia bacterium, assembly GCA_035275065.1. Taxonomy (NCBI): domain Bacteria; kingdom Pseudomonadati; phylum Acidobacteriota; class Blastocatellia; species Blastocatellia bacterium. Next base: position 30,581 of record DATENM010000034.1, on the reverse strand, counting down.
AGGCCCGCCCCGGCTCGTTGGCTTGCTCGCGCAATTCTCTCCAGAAGCTGATCGGCTTCGACATGAAAACTTTGACGATCTCAGGGTCGAAGTGGGTGCCGGCGCAGCGCAGTAACTCTTCAACCGCGGCTTCAAATGAGCGCGCCTGATGATATGGACGATCCGAGGTGATCGCATCGACGGCATCGGCGACGGCGAAGATACGAGCGTTGATGTGAATCTGCTCGCCGCTCAGACAGTTCGGATAGCCGCTGCCGTTGTACTTCTCGTGGTGCTGGCCAACGACCGGCGCCGCGCCCTTCAGGAAATCGATGCCGCTGATGATCCGCAGCCCGTGGTTAATGTGCTCGCGCATCTCCACCCACTCGTCGGCGGTCAGCGGGCCGCGCTTGAGCAGGATCGAATCGCGCACGCCGATCTTGCCGATGTCGTGCAGCAGCGCCCCTTGTTCCAGCGCGATCAGCTCGCCCTGCGACAAGCCCAGCTTGCGCCCTAGCTCCAGCGAGAAGGAGACGACACGATCCGAGTGGCCTTTGGTTTCGACGTCGCGCGCTTCCAGCGCCGTCGCCAGCGCCCTGAGCGTGGCGCGATAATTCAGGAAGAGTTTTTCGAGCGCCTGATTGAGGTTGGCATTCGCAGCAGTCAATTCGTTGGTTCGCACCTGGACGAGCTCTTGCAGGTGTTGCTCGTAAAGGTGATTGGTTTTCAACAATCGCTGGTGGCGCAGCGCGCGCGCGACGGCGGCCTCGACTTCCGCGAGGTCGAACGGCTTGGTGACGTAATCATACGCGCCGCGCCGCATCGCCTCGATGGCGCTCTGAATGTTGAGGTTGCCGCTGATCAGCACGACGACGGTGTGACGGTTGAGGCGCGTGATTTCGCTGAGCAGCTCAAGCCCGCTCATTCCGGGCATGATGATGTCCGACAGCACTAAATCATAAGTTTCGGATTTGAGTCGTTCGAGCGCGTCGAGCGCGCTGGTCGCGGTGTTGCAATCGTAGCGTTTGGCGAGCAGTGTATAGAGCACGCTCAACACATAGGGCTCATCATCGATGATGAGGATGCGCCCGGGCGCTCCAGAGTCGAGACTTAGCGGCATATCGGCTGGGTCGGCCATTACCTGCACCTCCGTCCAAGAATCACCGTGTCCACTTGGGGGTGAGGATCACTACTGCGTTGGTAGTGAGGGGAGGCAGCAATTTTTTGGTTCGTTATTTTTGGATGCGTCCAAAAGCCTAAGCTTTTTGGGGGTCGCGTGGATGATAGTACAGAACGCGCTTACTTGGCAACACTTTTTCTATAAATCGCAACAGGTTCGCCGCCATCGCTCTACGGCGCTGGCTCCTCGTTGTAATCGTATTTGCTGTAGCCGCCGGCGTCGCCGACGATGAAGATGAAATCCTTGCCGGCGGCCCGCACATAGGTGACGCCTTCGGGTTTCATCCGGGCGTCAAGACCGGTCTCTTCGCGCGGGCGGGCTTCCGTCTTCGACTGGTCGGCGTCGCCATTCCATTCCCAAAGTGTGAAGGCGGTTTTCTCGTGATGCTCGGGGGCGCCCGAGATAATCAGAAAAGCCTTCAGGCGGCTGTCGTATTGAATGTCGCGTATGCCCAGCCCGCCGAGTGATAATTGGATGACACTCGGCGCAGTCAGTTGCAGGCTTTCGACGGTGAAGGGCTGATTTGGGTCGGGAATCTTCAATGAAACGAGCAGCGCATTGCTGTTGACCTGCGGCGAGCGCAATCCGAGGAGCAGGCGACGCTGTAACGGGTCGGGATCACATGCGATGCCTTCGATATTCAAGCCGCCGTCCGAGGCTTTGACGTCGGCGAAGGATTTCAACTCCGGCACCTTCTGAATCAGGAACTCGCGCAGGCCGCTCATGGTCTCGGCTTTGGTGACCGTCTGCGAGGCGGCGTCAAAGGTGAAGCGTAAGAGGCCGCCTGCCTTTCCGGCGTCGACCTTGGATTGCGAGCCGATGATGTAAAAGTAGGTGCCATCGGTGGTAATGCCCTCAGCGTCTTCGACGGTGGCGCCGAGCGGGATGGTCTTTAGCTGGTCGCCCGCCTGTTGCCCTGCGGCGTCAACCTGCATCCAGAAGATTTCGCCGGGGCGGCTATCGTCAACGATCAGCACGCCATCAGTCCCAGGCACGGCGACCACGCCGGACGGCTCGAATCCAGCGGGCGCGCCGCGAAAGGCTGTGCCGCCGCCTTCTTTGATTTTCAGCTTGGCCTTGCCCTTGGAGTTGGTTTCAATCTTCGGCTGGTTGCCGCTCATCTGGCGCGAGGTGATATAAAGCGCCAGGCCGACTGAAAGTACGACGGCGAAGATTTGCGCCAGAATGCGGCTGATGCCGCTGATATAGGCTGCCTTCAGGCGCTCGTCGCTGCCTTTCTTCTTCTTCTTCTTTTTCTTGTCGCCGTCACTCTCTTTGCCCTTTTCAGCAAGCGCGGCGGGCGCTGCCGCATCCTGCCGCGGCGCGGCGAAAGCCGGCGGCGTCGGGTTATCAATGTGAGCGAAAGCCTGCGGTGAAGGCACGTTTGCCGCCGCCAGCTCGCTCTCGGCGGTCGTGTCCATGCCGGCGGCGCGGTTGCGAATCTCGGCGAGCGCCTCGGGCGAAAGCGTCGCCGTCGTATTGGCGACGGTCTGGGCGCGGTTGCGGAAGGTCAGAACAGTCTGCCCCAGTTGAATGGTGTCGCCGTGACGTAGCGTATGGGCTTGTGTGCTGAGCCTGTGGCCGTTGACGTAAGTGCCATTGCGCGAGCCGAGATCAACGATGCTATAACCGCCGTCGCGCGCCAGCAACATCGCATGGGTATTGCTGACCGTCGGGTCGTTGAGGATGACATGATTGTGCGATGCCTTACCGATCTCCAGCTCCGGCTGCGAGGCGAAGTACTCCAGGCGTTCGCCGGTCGGCAGCACGGCGATCAGTCGCGGGCCGTGCAGGCGGTCAATCAGCGCGAAGATAGCCGAAGGCGTGGCCAGACGAATCGCCAGATTGCGGCTGCCAAGCTCGCGGCGCGCGTCATCAAGGGCGGCGGAGTCGGTCGGGTCCGCGATGGCGAGGATGGTCTGCTCGCCCTCCTGGCCGATAGCCACCATCTGGCGCTGGCGCGCGAACTGCGGCGTCAGCTTGGTGGCGATGGCTTGATCCACAGGCGCTGTGGCGAGGTCAACGGTCGACAGCTTAAACGTGCTGCTCATCAGGTCGCGCAGGCTCTCTTCGCTGGCGACTCGCCCATCGATCAACGCGGCGTAGAGCCGGCGCCCTGGGCTTTCTTGTCTCAGGCGGGCGACATCGGCTGGTGAGGCAAGGCCCGCGGCGATGACGGCATTGGCGAGCGAATCTTCGGTCAGCGGCGGCGGCGCGGCCCGTTGAATGACCAGCGTGCGGTCGCTCGCCAGCGTCGTACTCGTGTCACCTGCTCCGGCCATTCGGAAGGTCAGCTTGGAAAGGCCGAGGCCGATGACGTCGCCATGTTCCAATCGCTGAGGTTGCGCGAGGCGCTGGCCATTGACGAAAGTGCCGTTGCGTGAGCCCAGGTCGCTGACGGTGTAATGCTCACCTTCAACGCGGATTACCGCATGACCGGAAGAGACCGCCGGGTCGGCAATCACCAGATCGTTGCGCGGGCCTTTGCCGATCTGTGTCTCGGCCCGGGTCAGCTCGCGTTCATAGGCGTCGCCGGTCGGCAGCAGGATGTAGAGCCGCGCGGTGGCCGCAGGCACTGAGGCGGCGGGGATGGCGGTTTCGGTGGTGGCTTCTTCATTGACGAGGCTGCCGAAAGCTTGAGTGTGCTGTGGCGCGCCCGGCGCGGCGCTAGCCATCTGCCCGCTGTTTACGACATTCGCCGAACGCCCGGAATCTTTCACTTCGGGCTCTTTGACTTCGATATTGAGGGCCGCGTAAACATCGTGCAGGTCATTGCCGCAGCGATAGCAAAACTTCTGACCTTCGCGGGCGATGGATGACTTACATTTTGGACACTCAAGCGTCATAGCGGTGGAATTCGGTGCTTAAGTAACTGATCTTGTGAATTATAGAAATTGCTGGAACCGGCGATCAAGAGCCTTATTCAGCTTGCCCGACCTCCGGCCCATGACTGGCGCAGTATAGCGGCTGACTCAGGCAAAAAGCAAGAAAGCGCCAGACGGCAAAGAGGCACTGCATTGACAGTCAAGGTGGGGCGGTCTACAATCAAGCCATTCGAATTTGGATTTGAAGGAGTTTTAGACAATGGCCGGACTTGGAATGCCTGAGTTGCTGATCATTCTCGTGATCATTCTGGTGCTGTTCGGTTCGCGGAAAATCCCCGATTTGGCGAAGGGCCTCGGTGAAGGCATTCGCAACTTCAAGACAGGGATTCGCGGCGACGACGCCCGCGAGATTGAAGAGAATCGTCGTCGCGACGAAGCCGAGCGCCGCACGACTTAAGTCAAGAAGCTGTCTCTCCCCTCAGTAGCTCACAACAACTGAATTCACTCGCCAGGTCACTAACGCCGCTGGATTGGCCGTCGGATAGGTGTCTCTATGCAGAGGGGTGGGCGGAGTCTACTCGAACTCCTCTGTGAGCATTTTTCGCCCGGCGAAGCCGGCATCGGTTTCGTGCCACCAGCGGATTTCGTCTTCGTCGGGCTTCCAGCAGAGGAAGACAATACGGCCTTCGTACTCGTAAGGGAAGTCTACCAATCCGTTGCTAAAATCCTTCACCTGGACGCCGATTCCCTGAATCTCCTGAATGGCTTCGGTGAAAGCGAGCATATATTTTAGGTAGAGCGGGCCGGCTGGCGAACCGCCACCATAGCGTGCTTGCTCGCGCGCCAGATCGATTTCAACCCGCAGATCGAGCAAACGGGCGCGCGCCTTGGCCATGCGCGCCAGCAAGCGCCGCAAGGTCGGAATTAAGCTGCGCGCCTCGACAAGAGTGAATACGCGAAATTCCTGCTCGTCTTCTACCATGCGGAATTTTCCTAAAGCTTATGCTGCACCAGCGCCCCGCCACGGTCAAGCCATCGGCGGCGGCCTTTCTAGTGTGCATTTGTTGGCGTCAGCCCGTGGCCGATGGGATATAGACCGGGCAGTTCAACCGGCAGCCGGCCTTTGAATTCAATCTCTCCGAGGACGGCTTTAAGCGCCGCCGTCTCTGCCGCCGGATAGTACTCGTAGGTGAGGACGTAGCTCGGCAGCTCCGGCACGAACGACAGCATATACGGGCTGCCGTAGAGGACGAAGACGAACGGCTTGTCGAGCGCCGAAAGGCCCTTCAGCAGATTGATCTCGCCTTCGCTGAGGTCAATCGAGCCTTTGTAGGCGGCGACGCGAATGAAGCCGTTGACGATGACGATGTCGGAAAAACTGGCCAGCTTCCTCAGTAGATCGAATTCAGCGGGCGAAGTTTTATCCGAAACAAAAACGTTCGTCGTGCGCGCGTGACGTTTCATCAGGCCCTGCAAAAAGACATTGCCCGGCACACTGCCTTGCCAGCCATCCTGGTTGTCTACGAGGCTGATGAATAGGACTTTCTGTTCCGGCGCGAGCTTGAGCGGCAGCGCTTTCTTGTCGTCGCGCACCAGGGTCACCGCGCTATCGATGATCTGTTGAGCCGTCTGCTGATGCTCGCGCGAGCCCAGCACCTGGCCGAGCTTGCTGAGGTCAGCCAGCCGGTTCTTATCAAGACCGAGTTGCTGCTTGGCGGCCAGCACTCTGCGGACTGACTGATCGATGCGCGCCGTAGAGATGACGCCCGATTCGACGGCGCGTTTGACGGCGTTGAAGGCTTGCTCGACGCTCGGCGGATAAAGCAGGATGTCGGCGCCCGCCTGCAAGGAGCGCACGGCGGCTTCACCTTCCGGGTAGTGCGCCGCCACGCCTCGCATGTTGAGCGCATCGGTGAAGATGACGCCATTGAAGTGCAACTCGTCGCGCAGCACGCCGGTGAGCATCTTGGGCGATAGCGTCGCCGGCAGGTTTTCGGGTTCGATTCGCGGCAAAGCGATGTGCGCGCTCATCACGCCGCCGACACCCTCCTCGATGGCCGCGCGGAATGGCGGCAGCTCGATGGCGTCCAGCCGCGCCCGCTCGATGTCAATCGTCGGCAGCTCCATGTGCGAATCGGTTGAGGTGTCGCCGTGACCGGGGAAGTGCTTCGCCGTCGCCATCACGCCCGCCGATTGCGCGCCGCGAATGTAAGCGCGCGCCATGCGCGACACCAGTTGCGGGTCGCTGCCGAACGAGCGGATGTTGATGATGGGATTGCGCGGGTTGTTGTTGACGTCTACGACCGGGTAGAAGTTGACGTGAACGCCGATGGCGCGCGCCTCTTCAGCCGTGATGCGCCCGGCTTGAAACGCGAGATCGGGATTGCCGGTCGCGCCCATCGCCATAGCGCGCGGCAGGCGGGTTGCGCCAATGTAGCGATAACCGGCCCCGCCCTCGAAGTCCGCCGTAAACCACAGTGGCACCTTCACCGATTGTTGTAACTGATTGAGCAGCAGGGCGACGCCTCCAGGCTCGTGCATGGCGTTGACATCGCCGAGCAGGTGATAGCCGCCGACGTGAAATTCTGTGATGTCGCGGCGCATTTGCTGGTAAGCCTCGCTGGTGTCCGTCAAAAACATGCCGACCGTCGCGGGGATGATTAACTGGCCGATTTTTTCATCAAGCGTCAGCGACGCCAGCGTCGTCTCGGCCCACGATGTGGTCGCGGCAGGCGATTTGATCTTGGCTTTCTGGTGATTGTCAGCCAGCGGCGCGGCAAAGACATTCGATACGCTCAGGATGAGCAGGGCAAGCAGGGCGATTTTTATCGTGCGCACGGGTTCCTCTGGTCTTCAAGATTTATGGGCCAATCGAAATCGAACCATAACTCTAGTCAGTCGAGCGCGCAGCGGTCAACCGCGAATGAAGGATGCCGGGCGGCGGGTGTATAATTTGACTGTGACGCATCAGGTCGTTATTCAAGCCAACCTTCAAGGGGAACGACGATGAGGCGAAAGCTACTTCTTCTACTTGCAATCAGCCCGCTTTTGCTGACGCTCGCCTGCGGGCGCAATCAGAACGCGGACCGCGCCGCCATCAACAGCAATGCCAACCCGAATGCGAGCGCGCCACCCAGCACGGCGGCCCGTAGCGACGGCTGGATCGCGCTGAAGACGAAACTCGCGTTAGTGGCCAACAGCCCGACGAGCGGTTATGAAACCGACGTCGATGTTAAAGAAGGCGTCGTCACGCTGACGGGCAAAGTAGATACGGCGGAAGTCCGGAGTGAAGCCGAGCAGGTCGCGCGCAAAGTCGAAGGCGTGCGCAACGTCAACAATCAGCTTCAGGTCGTGCCCGAAGCCCGCCGCCAGGAAGTCAACGCCGCGGACAACCGCATCAAGGATGAGATTCAGAAACTGATGGACAGCGATTCAAAGTTACAGAGTCTGTCGCTGTCGGTTGATAGCAATGCTGGGGTGGTGTCGCTTGACGGATCGGTAGACACTGTCGAGCAGTTATGGCACGCGGCGCAGGCGTTTCGCAAGGTGCCGGGCGTCAGGGCTGTCGTCACCAGCGGCGTGACCGTCAGAGAAGATGTGTCGGCCTAATCGCTCGGCTTTCGATTGCGTTTGCCCTGTGGCGCAATCTGTTAGATTGCGCTAGGCGCTGCGCAATCTAACAGATTGCGCCACATTCAATTGAAATCCGCTTTAGGCTTTCGAGTTCCGCCGGCGCGAGGCGATCTGTTTTGACGACGCGGTCTTGTGCAAGGCGGTTGCGGCTTGCGTGCGCCCGGCGGGCTTTGGCGCTTTCGCCAGCTTCACCGCGCAGGTTGTCTGGTGCTTGTGAATGGCCTGCTGGACGCTGCGATAGCCTTTGCGCGTCGGGTCGGCCTCAAAGTGCGCCGGGTCTTTCAATCCATAGCGCCATTTGAAACCATTCTTGCGCATGACGCTAATGATGCGTCGCCCGCGCGGCGTGATCTGCTTACGGCCCTTTGGCCCGCTGGCGATGCCTGAGATATCCACAGCGAATGCGGCCTCGTGCAGCGAGTGGCCGGACGGCAAGGCGTAATACAGTCCGGGATTGCGGGCGCGGCAGTTGCGATCCTGAGAGCAGCGGTGCAAGCGTGCCTGTTCCGCGGACGAACGCCAGGCGCTGGTCACTTGCGGCCTGATGCCGTCGCGCTTGAGGTCGTGTATCGCCTTTTGATAGCTCTTCGCAATTTTCGGATCAACGAAGCCCTTCGGATGACAGGGAACTTGTCTCGCCAGTTTGCTGGTTCTTTTTGCATTCGGCTTTCTTCCTTCGCAAGGCAGACAGCTAACAGGGACGGTGCGAACCGATTTTATCGCGGCTGTCCTCCTGGCCGGTGCGGTGCTTCTATGTGATGCGGCGGCAAGGCTCTGGGTGGCTAAGGCAAAACTACAGGCGGCGGTGATGATGGAAACCCTAAACCCTTGTGCCATGGCAAAACGTAAGCGAAACCACGGTCCCTGTTCGTTAGTCATGTGATTGGTTCCTGTGAGGGCGTTGGATTTTTCCAGAGGGGCTAGTTCTGGTTCAAGCAAATGACGCTGGCGGGCTTGGCCTTCCGCTTAAGAGTATAAACGATGCGTCAAGTGCCGCGGCCTGTAAATCCAGTCGCGGGGCAGCTCCAGACGATTTCTACACCGTTCTTGGTAACCCGGCTCACTTTTTGCTCACCGCGAGGAATAAAAAAAATCTCGCCGATGCGCGATGACCATCCTATGGCGCGCGCATCGAGGTCGAAGGATAACAGCGGCTGCACGGGCGATAGCCTTTCGACCGCGCCTGTGACACCCCTAGCGATTGCTTTTTCTTATCGAGCAGCTCGCAGCCGCTTTTATGATAAAGCTGGTCGGCGGGCGACACATAAACCATTGCCTCTGTCGTCGGGGGCGGGGCGGAGGAGATGGCCGGAATGTTCGGGCCGATGGCCGAGGGCGAAAGCGGCGCCACTTTGCCGGGCTTGTCAGTGGAGCTGGCCGGGGTGGCGGCGCTCGTTGAAGGTATCGCGTTGCCGGAGCCAGACCCCCAGACGCCGCGCTGGCTCTGCATGGCGTCGCGCTCGACGGCGCGAAAATCACTGCTCATTTTGAACTCTTCGAGCGGGCGCATGAAGGCGAGCCCTTCGCGCAGCAGCTCGTTGTTCAGCAGCGTGCCGTCGCGTGTGAAGACATAGGCGAGTGTCTGCCCGTTATCGTCTTTGTTGGCGCGCGCGGTGTTGGCCGGATCAAACTCCAGGCGGACATCTTGCTTCAGGGCCGCCTTTTCGACGAAGCTCAAGGCGTTCTGTCCGAACTTGCCATAAATCTCTTTTGGCGTTTTGCCGTCGGGCGTTTCGATGCCGATCATGCGCACAGGGCCAATGCCTTCGACTTCGAGGGTGTCGGCGCGAAGCAGACGAGTGACTTTGTGGAAATTGGTCGGCGGCGTTTCGACCTCCGCGGCCCGCGCCGGCAGCGCCGGGGCAGCGGCAGCGGTTGCTGTCTGCACCACCTGCGGCGGTTCTTTTTGCCCGAGGCCGCGCGCCACCATGAACCCGATGGCGAACCCAGCGACCAGCGCGACGGCGATATAAATGGCGACGTGACGGCGGTCCACACCGATGTTCCAGTGTGGTCTATCGTCTTTCGCGAATGGCGTTGGCTTAAGTGGTAACATCTTTACTACTCACTGATGATGCACGGCAGTCAATCGTTAGAAGCCGGAAGCCGCTGGCGCTGTGGCGGGCGGAGTTTGAAAGCCCGGCTCGACGCAGAATTCTCGCACCGTGTCTCTGGCGAAGTCAACTGTGTCGTGAAGTGACGGTGACTCTCACGGCGATGCCACTTGGAGCGCGCGGCCATCGCCGTCAACGCGCGTGAGCGCTTCGGCCATCGCCACACATTGCAAAATCCCTCAAAAAACCTGGGATTTTTGACGATTCCCAGTTGCATCTTTCGTTTGACTGTAGTAATCTTCGCGTCGCAGTCAACCCCTGTTTTCGCTGGCTCGTATGGGGCGGCCCAAGCAGGGGTATCTTTTTGGGCGGCATAACCTCGCCGTCTGGACGACGCGGATATGACCGCTTGCACTGCGACTCGTCGGCATTTGTGCCGACCCCAATATTCTATGAAGGAGAAAGAGGCATAGCTTAATTATGGCAACTGGAACTGCAAAGAAGAAGATGTCGAAAACGCAACTGGCAACCGAACTCGGCGAAGCCACCGGCACCAACAAGAAGGCGGCGGCGACTTTCCTGGATTCGTTGAATGAGATCGCTTACCGCGAGACCAAGAAGAATGGCGAGTTCACCATTCCCGGCATCGGCAAGCTCGTGGTCAAGAAGACCAAGGCGCGCATGGGCCGCAACCCGAAGACCGGCGAAGCCATGAAGATCGCCGCCAAGACGGTCGTGCGCTTCCGCGTCGCCAAGGCCGCCAAAGATTCGGTGCTTCCGAAAAAGTAAGCGAGCGCGTCCGTGCGTTCGCTTGATTCGCAAAGCCGTATCGCGGTGGCTGCGCTTGAACCGTTCAGCCATCCTCATCGCTACCAAATTCTCGCAGCCACCGCGAGCGGCTTCCTTTCTGTACCTCTTGCTCCTTTTCTCGCTCAGTGCCAACGCGCCTCAAGTCGGCGATGTCATACAAACAGCCGCGCTCGGTACAGGTTGTTCTCTTTACTGAAACGCCGCGAGGCCGCGAGTACTTGCTCTTGCGCCGCGTCCAAAGTCATGGCGGCTTCTGGCAATCGGTCACCGGCTCGCTTGAAGCGGGCGAAACCCACACCGCGGCGGCGATCCGCGAGGTCTATGAAGAGACCGGCTACCACGCACGCCACGACGACTTGATCCCGCTCGGCATCGTCAACGTCTTCGAGATCGCGCCGCAGTGGCGTGTCAAATATGCTCCCGGGGTGACCCACAATGAGGAACATTGCTTTGCCCTGGAAGTGGCGAAGCGGGATGTGGTGATTGACTGCATCGAGCACGATGGGTTTGTCTGGGTGGATTACGACACGGCCGTCGAGATGATCTATTGGGAGAGCACTCGCCGCGCTCTGGCTGCCGTCGCCGACCTGCCGCGTTGATCGCTGAGCGGCCCGAACACATCGGTCATCAATCAGCCGAGGTCAGGTGCGCGATTTCAAGAAGAGGTACAGCCCGCCGGCGCCGAATAACATGTTCGGCCCCCACGCTGCCAGCATCGGCGGCAGCATCTCGTAGCGGCCCATTTGCTCGAACAGCGACAGCATTCCCCAATAAACCAGGCCGATGGCGATGCCAATGGCGACCCCATACAGCGCGCCGCGTTTGCCGACCGAAAACGCGAAGGGCAGGGCAACGATGACCATCACCAGGCAGGCGAGCGGAAAGGCGATCTTTGCTTGCAGGGCGATGCGCAGGTCGAGGACGTCGAAACCCGCTTGCTGCAAATCGGCGATCTTATGGCGCAACTCTGCCAGCGTCAGCGAGCTTGAGCTGCGCACATCCTTCTTAAAATAGTCGGGCCTTTCGGCCAGTTGCACGCGCTGTTCTTTGAAGGGATTGTAATAGACCGTCCGATCATTATTGAAGCGGCGCTCCCAACCGTTTTCTAAAACCCACTCGCCGGTCGCATCGTCCCAACGAGCCCGCCGCGCGTAGAGCCGCCGAGTAATGCCGAACGGCTCGCGCGTCAGGTCAATCACGTTCAGCCGCGCAAACGTATTGCTGCTGCCGTCAAAGTAGGCATAGTTAAAAATGCGCGACTCCTGTCCGAAGAGCCACTGATTGGTCGTTTGATAAAACGTCTGCGGCGGCTCCTGGCCCTTGCGGATTAAGTAACGGAGGTTGTTCTGGCGGCTATTGGTGAACGGCAGGATGTAATCTTGATTAAAGAAGACGAAAGCCGATAGCAATAGCGAAGCCATCAGCGCAGGAACCGCCATCCGATATATCGATTGGCCCGATGCGGTGAGCGCGACGACCTGACTGGTTTTTTGCAACAGCCCGAAGGTCACCATCACGGCGACCAGCGCCGCCATCGGCGTCACATAGTTAACAATCATCGGCAGCAGGAAGACCAGGTAGTTGATGACCACAGACCAGTCTGTGTGATTGCGAGCGATGGCGTCGAGCAGTTGAAAGAGTGTGATGATCAGGAAAAGCGCTGAAACACCGCCGAGGATGAAGACGAAAAAGCGCATGAGGTCTGAAAGCACTAGCCGGTCAAGCAACTGAAGCAAGCGCAGACGTGGTGCGCGCCGCCCCCCGCTATTGCCGGCAGGTCGCTGGCGAGCTGGCTGATTCCCGACAGGCGCGGGGCTGCCGGCATCCCCATTCTGCGGGGCGCGTGCGGGCAACAGGTAGCGCAGGCTGCGCAACAGGGCGAGCGGGTCGGCACCGGGCCGCCTTTGCAGCGCCAGCACCAGCAGGCCGAGCCCGCCCATAACGATGTTCGCTTGCCAGATGCCGAGCCAAACCGGCAGCTTGCCGACGACGGCGGCGTGCTGACCGGACAAGGCCAGGAGGTAATAGCTGATGGTAAAGGCAAGGCCGAGAAAGAGGCCGAAGGAGCGGCCCGTCCTGACGTTGCTGATGCCAAAGGCGACGCCGAGCAGGGCAAAGACCAGGCAAGCCGTCGGCAGCGCCAGCCGCCGGTGAATCTCTGCGCGCCACGGGCGTTCGTCCGCCGGGGCCGGCGTGAAGTTGACGAGCTGGCTCCAGGTCATCTCTTCAACCGCGGTCGCCTCTCTGTCGAGCCCCATGTCGTCTTTGTTATCGCTCGGCGCCTCGATGCCGAGGGTCATTTGTGTGAAGCTGTTGGTGGTGTATTTCTCCTGTAGATTCTTCTTTCTTTTTTCGCGTGATTCGCCGTCGGCACTCGCCGTCGCCGCATCGGCAGTCGCCGCGGGGCGCGATTCTTTCGGATGACTGGCGGATTTGCTTTCAGCTTCCGCGTCGGGGGCGGCGACCCGTGCCGTCTGGTGAGCCATGCCTTTCTCAAGGTAAAGCTCAGGCATATCCGAGCGCGCGCCTTGACGCAGCGCGCCTGAGTTGGCCGTGACAATCGTCATCTCGGAAGGGTCTTGCCCGAGGTCAACCAGGAAGACGTTGCGCCACTGATTGCGCGCCCGGTCAATCTCTTCGATATAGAGAACCTTTTGCGGGATGCTTTCCTCAAAGACGCGCGGCTTGATTTCGGTGTTCAACCCTTGAAAGACGAGGCTCTGGTTCGACTTCAAGTCCGTGAGCTGTCTTATGCTTCGCGGCAACCATGAAAAAGTCAGGTAAAGCATGATGGCCGTGACGATTAGCCCGACGGCCATGACGGGCCGCAGCATGCGCGTGCGCGGTAAGCCACTGGCACCGAGCGCGATGATTTCGCTGTCGCCTGACATTCGGCCCATGCCGACGAGCACACCCATCAACAAGGAGATCGGCAGCGTGAAGACCAGGATTCCGGGGATTAGCGCCGTCAGCAGCCGCGAAATCGCTTGCATCGGCAGCCCATTTCGCGAGGCGACGACCAGCAGCTCCGAGAACCGGCTTGCTTCATGGAAAAAGATGATCGCCGTCAGCAGCAGCAAGCTGAGCAGCAAGTACGGGACGATTTCGCGAATCAGGTAGCGATCAATCAGGCGCAACATCACCAGCGAGTCTATCACGCGCCTCATGACGGCAGCAAGAATGCCTGTCAGGCACCCAGGGTCTATTCATTCTCCGGACTTAAACCGCCAAGACGCCAAGACCGCCAAGAAAAGCTCGGCGTTCTCTTGGCGGTCTTGGCGTCTTGGCGGTTCATCCCCAATGGTTATTCGAGAATGAATAGACTCTGGTCAGGCACCATCAAGCCCTCATGCCGCCGGTTGCTCGCGGCATCTGGCAGGTGAGCCGGTTCAAGGCGAACAAATAACTGTGGCCGTCGAAGGCTGCGCCCCTTTGACTATTGACACAGACAGTCGCCGCCTCTAAAACTATTGCGCCACGCAACATCAAATTGAGCCGGCACGCTGGTGCCATAGCTGGCATAAATAAAGGCAAGATTCTAACCCACGCCAGCTCGATGTCATTCGCAGCACCAGCGCGCAGCCCGTTTCGCGCTCGAATTCCCCGCGCCCGTTGACAAAGAGGAATGCGGTAGCTAAAACTACCGTCGTCATTTCTTCATCAGTGGAATAACACGCGCCAGAACCCCACGCGTATAGGGATCACCAAGCCGCGCCTCAGCGTCACAGCATGCGAGCCATCCCCATGAAGACGAGCGAGCCGAACAACACCGCGCCGCCGTCGCCGGATGAGTCAGGCGATACCGGCAGCTTGTTGCCGTTTATGTCGCTCATCCCCGCGCACCTTTTAACCTGCGCGCCGATTCGCGCTCCGACGACCCGTAACGGAATTGGTTCTCTCATTCAGATGGTTATCTGAGAGTGAGCCGTCGGTCTAACTGACGGCTCACTTTGCCCAAAAACATTTGCAGGCGTGTCAGGATTGGACTGTCCAATACCGCTGCGGCAAAGACGGCTACATGACAACATCAAATGCGAAACCGGCGCAAGGCCGTGTGATCTTCAGCGACGAGGATTGATCCCCGAAAACATGCCGCGGCTGCCGGGTGTTCCGACTGAGCTTGACTTGAGGATAAAAGCGGATTGGCTTGAGATGTTGGCTGGCCTTCCAGGTTGCGAGTCTCAGAAGCGAAAAATAAAAAAGCGCGGCATCCCTCCCCAGAAAATACCGCGCTTTTGAGTGGCTGCCCGAAGGACGAGCCACAGTCAAACTATTTGGCTAAGTGTCAAAAGAATTATGCTCGAAAGTGGTTGAAAAATTCTTGAAGTCTAAGGTTACTTTTAACGGGTTGCCAATAATAGGCCACTCGCCGCCTTTGCAAGGTCTATGCGCGTGATGCCGTCGGCCGGGCGAAACTGGCCCAACGTATTTGCACTCATCAACCCGCGACTGACCGCGACACTGACATAACCGCGCGCCGCGACCGGAATCTGTTGCCAGTCGGTAAGACCCGGATTGATCGAGCCCGACGACTGAGCCGCGCTGCCCAGTCCGAGGGCTTTAACCAGGGCGATGGCGACCGTCAGGCGGTCGGCCTGACCATTGGGATTGAACTGCGCGCCACTGGTGTTAAACAGGTCGCCGTTCGGCGAATGCGCGACACTCTCGATGAAAATGGCATCGCCGCCACTGACATCCGAATAGGTGGGCGAGTAGGGTAGAAATTGGGGGACACGCAAACCGGCGCCGAGCATCAGGGCGCGCGCCGCCTGCAACCGCGTGGCCGTGGCGGTCGGTGCGAAATCGTTGTCCGTCACCGTCATCAACCCGCAACGCAAGGCTCGCAAGGCGGCCTGTCGCTCGACGGGTGAAGACTGGTCCAGGCCAACGACAGTGGAGTTCATGCGAATGACTTCGATGGCGCCGCTGAAACGTTGCGCCGTGCCGGTGACGGCATCGCTGGTGTTTGTGACCTTGATCGTCCAGGTGCCAACTGCCGGGTCGTTGAGCGTCATGCCGACTTTTTGCGAAGTCGGGCCGAGGAATTGCGCCGCGGGCGCTGCCTTGACGGTCGTGAGATCGTGGCTCAGCGCCATCGTCAGGGCATTGCCCGGCAGGTTCTGATTCTGCCAGGTGATCCCTGTGGTGGCGAAGACGGCGTCCGCCGGCACCTCAAAGGTGGCAGACCAGGTCGCGCCCGGCGCGACAACGCCAGTAAAGCCGCCGAGCAAGCTGCGCGACAGCGAAAAGGATGCGGTACGGAGTTGCTTGCGGAAGTCGCCGAACTCGGTATTCAAAGCCGCTTTGCGCACCGCCGCATAGGTGTTCAAATAGCCCGCGCCAACTTCATATCGCGAATAACCGAGCATCGGCGTCGCCGTGTCTTGCAGAATGCTCTTGACTTGATCCGGCTCAAGCGCGGGATTCGCCTGAAGCATTAACGCGATGGTCGCGGCGACGTGCGGCGCGGAGAAGCTCGTGCCCGAGCTTGAGGTGTAGCGCGGCAGGTAAGAAGGCGAGATGGTCTGCAAATCGTTGTCGGTCGAAGCCAGGCCGGCGCTGAGCCCTGATGTGCCGACCACATTGATGCCCGTGGCTCGTGCGGCGACGACCGCCTGGCCGGGCGCAACGAGCGTTGGATAGAACTCACCGTAGCCAGCCGCGCCACGCGATGAGAAGCTCGACAGCGAGCCGCTCTTGGTAGCAGCGCCGACGCCGATCACCCAGGGGGCGACCGAGTAAGGGTTCAATGAGTTGGCCTGATCGCCGCGATTGCCGGCTGAAAACACGACGTTGATGCCATTGTCGTGCAGCACCTGGGTGGCGATGTTGACCGGGTCATTGGCGTCAAAGACACCGCTGATGCCAAAGCTGCAATTGACGACGCGGATGTTCTGATCGAGGCGGTGCGTCAAGACGTAATCCATCGCTGACAACACGAAAAAGAGATTGGCGTCGCCGGCTGACAGCCCCAGCAGCTTCGCTCCGGGGGCCATGCCGCCGTAATAGCCACCCGACGCCGCGCCTGTGCCAGCAATGACGCTCGCCACAAAGGTGCCGTGACCCATCGTCAGATCACTATCGTTCAACCCTTCGACGGCGGTCGGATACATAAAGGTCGGGGCGCCGCCTTGCGCATCGGCGATGCGAACGTTTTGAATGACTTGCTGACCATAGGAGAGATCGGGGTGCGTGGCGTCTATGCCCGTGTCGATCACCGCCACAGTGACGCCCTGGCCGGAGACTGGCAGGCCACCGTTGCGCGACGTCAGCACACGGTCGCTCACCACGCTGCGCTGACCTGTGATGACCCGCGTGTCATCGGCGAAGAACTCGAATGTCTTATTCGAATAGATTGAGCGTATCGAAGGTAGCGACGAGACCGCGGCGATCTGTATCTTGGTGGCATTGACCAGAACGATTGGCAGATTGTGGAAGCAAGTGCCTCCGGCGATGCCTGCGGCGCGCAGCGCATTGAAATCGTCGGCGGTCGGCATTTGGTGAAAGACGAAGAAGACGTTGACCGCACTCGAATCAGGCAGATAATTCAAGGTCAGCGCCAGTTGCGGGTCGAGGCTCTGGATGCCTGTCGAGTCCGCGCCGGTCAGTACCACACCTTCCACGCCTGTATAAGTTAAGGCGTCAGCGCCGGTCAGTACGACGCCATCTGCGCCGGTTAGCACGACACCATCTGCGCCGGTCAACACAACGCCATCGGCACCCGTGAGAACGACGCCATCTGCGCCGGTCAGCACAACGCCGTCAGCACCGGTTAAGACCACTCCCTGGCCTGCTGTGAAGCAGATGCCTGCCAGGGCGGTAATGCCATTTTGTGTAAGGAGAAACAGCGCTAAAAGCGCCGCGACGCGTGGGGAGGTGAATCTTTTCATTTTCAATAGCCTTATCCTGATAATCGTAAGTGCTTTATTTTTAAACCCAATACCGCGATAGCACGAGATGCTTTGCGACGGCAACATTATTCATGTCGACCTTGAAAAATCCTTGACATGAAATCGATTTAGACTGCCAATTCAAAATTCTCTTTGCGCTGTTGCCTGCGGCTCAGCAATGAGCAAACAAAATGCCACTCTTCTCCAATTGAGCTTCCCCTTTGACTCATCGTCAGGCAAGAACTCGTTGGGTGTCGCGTTTGTTCGTTTAAACGTTGAAAATAAAAGTAGAAGCTCGTTCGCCGAACGACTTTTGAGCGACCCTGAAGTCAAATTGAATCCGACAAGATGAAACTGTGGCGAGCAAGAACTTTCGTGGTTGTACTAAAGCGATGCGGCAAAAAATACAATGCGGGCAATGTGAAGGAAACTAACACAGCGTGTGAGGAAACAGCTTCCTGATTCAAGTGGGAAAATAAGAGGGAATGGAGCTGAGGGGATTCGAACCCCTGGCCTCGTGAATGCGAGCCACGCGCTCTGCCAACTGAGCTACAGCCCCGACTGAAAATTTATCCTAAGTGATGCGCCGACATCTGTCAAGCAGCGTGCCTGCGGCTTTACAGGGTCCTTTAGCGATTCTCTCGCCCTTGAGGTGACTGTTAACCATTGCTCGCGTATAATGATCGCCGCTTCGATCTGACATTCAAGGCCGCGCTGCTTCGTGGACTCCAATCGGAGGAAAGTCTGATGGCTGCCGCCGCCGCTGAACAGTTAACTTACGAGTCCCACAAACTGCCGGAGACGGTGCGGCTTCGCTGTGTGGCTGATTCGACGCTTATGCTATATACTCCGACGGGCAGGTTGTTCAAGGAGGGAAGGGGACTGAGATGCTGACACCAGATACGTTGCTACAGAACCGTTATCTCATCGGGCGGCTGCTCGGACAGGGCGGCATGGGCGCGGTCTATCAAGCCACAGATCAGCGGCTCGGTCACACGGTCGCCCTCAAACAGACCTTCTTTACCGATGAGATGATGCTCAAGGCGTTCGAGCGCGAAGCTCGCTTGCTAGCCAGTCTGCGCCACCCGGCCCTGCCAAAAGTCAGCGATCATTTCACGGAGAGCAACGGCCAGTTCCTGGTGATGGAGTACATCGCCGGCAACGATCTCATGACGATGCTTGAGAAGCGCGGCGGGCCATTTGACGCCGATCAGGTCGTCGAGTGGGGCGAGCAGTTGCTCGGCGCGCTGGCTTACCTGCACGGCCAGCACCCGCCCATTATTCACCGCGACATCAAGCCTCAAAACCTCAAGCTCACCGACCAGGGCCAAATCATCCTGCTCGACTTTGGCCTGGCCAAAGGGCTGCCCGAACAGACGCTACAGTTCGCTGCCGGTCAGAGCATTTACGGTTATACGCCGGATTATGCGCCGCTCGAACAGATCAAGGCCGAGGGCACCGATGCGCGCAGCGACCTCTACGCCCTGGCCGCGACGCTCAATCACATGCTGACGAACACGACGCCGCCCAGCGCCTTGACACGCGCCATCGCGATTGCCAATCAGCAGCCCGACCCGCTGCGTCCCGCCAATGAGATCAATCCGCAGGTCAAGCCGGCCATCGCGCAGGTC
The DNA here is from genome assembly GCA_035275065.1 of Blastocatellia bacterium. Taxonomy (NCBI): domain Bacteria; kingdom Pseudomonadati; phylum Acidobacteriota; class Blastocatellia; species Blastocatellia bacterium. The sequence continues at coordinate 11,579 of DATENM010000034.1, read as the reverse complement.
TTAAAACAGGCGTTGTCATTGATGCGCGAGCAGCGTCCGGCTTCAGCAGAAGTGATGCGCAAGATGTGGCGCGATGCCAGTCAGGCAACAGCGCCCGCCGGCAGACCGACGAGTCCGCCGCCCACGATTGTGGCGCCGCCGGCGTCGCCGGGTGCGGGTGGGACCGCGCCGCTCAGCGGGCGACAAAGCTCGCCTGTCGCGCCCAACCCGACGCAACCCGGCGGTCAGTACCCTTCGCCGCCACAGCCAAGCTGGCCGAATGCGCAGCCGCCCGGTCAGCCGAGCTGGCCACCGCCGCAACAACCGCAGGCGAGCTGGCCGCCGCCACCTCAACAACCATCGAGCTGGCCGCCGCCGCCGCAACAGACAAGCTGGCCGCAGGCCCCACCGCCTCAACCCACGCAACCGAACTGGCCGAACGCTCAAACATCGCCGCCTCCAAGCTGGCCGAATGCGCAACCACCCGGTCAGCAGAGCTGGCCGAATGCGCAGCCGCAATATGCGCAGCCGCAATGGAGCGGCGGCGCGCCTTCTTATGTCGCCGCGCCGCGCAAATCGCGAACCGGCCTGTGGATCGTTCTCAGCATAGTTGGCGTTTTAGTTCTCGGCGTCGTCGCTTTAGCCATCATCGGATATATGGCAGACAACAGCAGCCCGTCGGGCACTGCCAATAGCACCAGCAGCTATCCGCCAGCGACCAAAACCTATCCGGACAACAACTCCAATTCGAGTGCGGCGAACACGACGCCGTCCTCAAACGCCAACGCCAACGCCAATACATCCGCGAGCGATACTTCGGCGACTGGCAATGTCGTTGACAAGATTCTAACGAATTACGTGAATGCGCTGGGCGGCGAAGCGGCGATCAAAGCGGTGTCGAGCCGAGTGGCTACTGGAACATTTGATGTTCCTTCGGCTGGCGTCAGCGGCACGGCGGAGTTTTACCTGAAAGCCCCGAACAAGTACCTGTTCGTCGCGACGGTGCCGGGGCTGGTCGCCACTCGCAGGGGCTTCAACGGCAGCACCGGATGGGAAACCGACAACGAAGGCAACGTCAAACGGATTACCGGCGCTGAGCTGGCTGCGATGAAACGCGATGCCGATTTTTATCACGAGCTGAATCTACGCAGCGGATATTCGAGCATGACGTTGAGCGGCAAAGAGAAGGTCGAGGGCAAGGACGCTTTCGTCATTGACGCTAAAGGCGAGGATGGCACGGCGCAGAAACTTTACTTCGACATGCAAAACGGCCTGTTGTTGCGCAGCGACGAAACGCGCGAATCGAAGACCACGACGACCTATTACACGGATTACCGGACGCTGGACGGAATCAAATTGCCGTTCACCTTTCGTCAACAGGACGGCGAAACCAATGTCGTCATCCGCATCAAAGAGATGCGCCACAACGTGACAGTCAACGACTCGGTCTTTAACCCGCCGTCGAAGTAAAGATCACCGGCCGACAGGTCATTTGATCTTTACAGCGATGCCCTGTAAGGGAGAGGCGTTGAAATGGCTTGATACAGCATCGGCCAGCATGACGCCTGGGAGCTTGCGCTCAGGACCGCACCGGCTGGTATCCTTTGCGCGCCGCACCGCGCTTTCAAGAGCTGCCGCGCAGACTCCGCCCTGCCCCCAATGCACAGTAGCCTCTTTGGCATTCGATTTGTATAATCAAAGCTGAGATTAGAGGACGCGACAAGCCCGAAAGCCGAACTTCAGAGGGGATGCTGAAGCCTTGAAGCGAATCATTTTCCTGCCGCTCATCTTAATTCTATTGGCCACCTCCGTGCGCGAGTCGCGCGTCGCACTCAGTGGCGATCTCAATGCGTCGGCGTCGGCGTCGAGCGCTGAAGTCCAGCCCGTGCGCGCGCTCGACGAGTATAAAGAAACCATCAAGTCGCACGGCGGCAGCCTCAGCGATCAAGGTGTGCTGATTCAATCGCTCGATGGCCGCACGACGTTTGCCGACCACAACGCCGACATCGCCTTCAACCCGGCGTCGGTGATGAAACTGGCGACGTCGCTGACGGCGCTGGCGAAGCTCGGCCCGGATTATCGCTACCGCACCAACTTTCTTGCCGATGGACCGCTAGACGCAGGCGCGCACAAGCTCAATGGCGATCTGGTTGTCGAAGGCACGGCGGACCCGATGTTCGCGGCCCAGGACGCGCAGGACGTTGCCGCCGAGTTAACCCGGCTGGGCGTCGGTCGCGTCAGCGGCGCGTTGCGCATCGCCGGCCCTTTTTACTTTTTCGCCACCGGCTATCACTCGAACCTTTCGCGCGAAACCTCTGCGTCGAAGCTGCGCGCGGCGCTGCAAGCCGCGGGCATTCACATAGACGGGCAGACAGTGTTTGGCGATAAGTCTGGAACCCCGCTCGTCACGCACTACTCAGAGCCCTTGCTGCACATCCTGTTTTATCAGAACGCCCACAGCAGCAATGCCATTGCCGAAGTCGTCGGCGAATCGGTCGGCGGTCCGCCCGCTGTGCAGTCGTTTCTGATCAAGCAAGTCGGGCTGCGCGACAGCGATATTTATGTCGGGCGGACTTCGGGGCTCGAGTTCAACCGCATCACGCCGCGGGCGGCGCTGCAAGTGCTGCGCGCCTTGATTGGCCTGCTCGGAACCTACTCGCTGAAGACGGAAGACGTGATGCCGGTCGCCGGCGTCGATTCGGGGACGTTGAAGGCACGCTTCGTAAGCGACGCGGCGCGCGGCGCGGTCGTCGCCAAGACCGGCACGCTCGTGTCACTCGACAACGGCGTCAGCACGCTGGTCGGCATCGCCTACACCAAGTCAGGCGGCCCTTTGCTGTTCGGGATATTCAACTCAGACGGCGGCGTCCATTCCTACCGCCGCCTTCAGGATGATTTCGTCGAGCGGCTGATTGCCGAAGAAGGCGGCCCGGCCCCGGTCTCGCGCAGCGAAGACGCGCTCGCCGATACGACGCGCCGCACCATCGTGCAGGTGGTTTACAAGCCGCACGCCCAGGCGACTGACGCGGCGGCGGATTAGCAACAACTGGCGATCAGCGCGGCGACGGCAATGAAGCGACAGTTCGAACAATTTTCAACCGCCAAGCTCTGGATCATAATCGTCAGTCACTTTGTCTTAGTCGCCGCGTCACTGATTTGGAATTATCAGGATGGCTACGACCTGCTCGACAGTTTCGGTCGCATGGTTTTGATTGGCATCGTCGTTAGCGCCCCGGCAATCTATTCCATCGTGCAAGCAGTCGCGGTATTGCTTGAGCGCCGCCGAGACCATCAGGTCTCAGCTAATCCCAGCGACCGGGAATCTGTGCATGGCAATCGGGGCACGAGCCGTCGCGGATGCGGTTCTTGAGGATGCGAAAACCGTAGCGCTCAATCAGCATCGCCTTGCAACCGGGACAATAGGTGTTCTCATACCCGCCGACGCGCCCCGGCAGATTTCCGGCATACACGAATTTCAAGCCCGCGCCATAACCGATCTCGGCGGCGCGGATCAAGGTTTCGACTGAAGTATTGTCCGGCCCGGTCATCTTGTAATCTTGATGAAACGCCGTGACGTGCCACGGAATGTCGGGCGAAACCCCTGCGATGAAATCGGCGGCGGCCTTCAGTTCATCATCCGAATCATTGAAGCCGGGAATGATCAGCGTCACGACCTCCAGCCAGAAGCCGCGCTCGTAAACCAGCTTAATGGTGTTGAGGACGTTTTCGAGCAGCCCGCCAAGCTTGCGGTAGTTTCTATCGTTGAAGCCCTTGAGGTCGATTTTATAAAGCTCCGTCCACGGACGAATGTAGTCGAGCACTTCAGGCGTCGCATTGCCGTTTGAGACATAGCCGCAAACGAAGCCTTGAGGTTTCGCTTGCTTGAACACCTCAACGGCCCACTCGCTGGTAATCAGCGGCTCGTTGTAGCTCGACACCACAAGCCGCGCCTGATAGCGCCGCGCCGCCTCGACCAACTGCTGGGGCGTCACGTCGCGCGGCGGCGCAATGGCATTCGGATCACGCAAGGATTGCGAACTTATCCAATTCTGGCAGTTTGCTACCGCGAGAAAATTGGCCAGATAGGAATGATCTTCTTCCACTTCCATGTTGTAGACATAGCCGTCATAATCTTCGGCCTCAATGCTTCGGATAGGCACAAAGAAATGGTTTTCCGACTTCCAGCAGCGCCGCTTTTCTGGATTATCGAACCAACGAATGAGAAATTGTGTCGGCGAGCGGTGAATAGTTCGTCCCTGCAATTTCCCTTCTTTGGGTATTGTGTAACGGCGCAATGCGGGCACTCTGCCAGTCTTGAGCACGAGCAATGCAACTCCGTAAGCAAGCTCTTCTGATTTTGTTGCGGTGGAAATCAGCCCATTGCGTTCACGATGGCCATCGCCTTCGGCATATGCGGTTAGGAAAGCCTCGATGACATCTGGCGGAGCTTGAAACAGTTGGTCAGGCACGTACTTATTTCCTGAACCAATTCCACAAAGGCTGGCGAATAGCAAGGCAACCGAAGATTTGTATAGTACGACGGCAAGCGTCGTCGAACGCTTAGTGATTGTAGCCTCCAAACCAAAGACTTCTTTGATTAGCCGTTTGACCTTTTCAGCATACGCGGTTTCGTGGAGACCGAAAGAAAACGTCAGCATTCCTGAATGTGCACGGCGTGCGACATCCTGCCAGACATTGCCTTCTGCGCAGTAGTATCCAAGCAAGGTTGCAAGTTTTTCATCAAGCGGCAGACCGCGCGCAATGCCAGGCTCATGCTCGTTATAGAAGCGAACGGATTCATTTTTAATTATGAGTTTGCCATCGTACTTCGCCAAATCATCCAAAACCCAGAGGCCGCTTCTCAGGTTATCTTGCATGAACCGTACCCAACTGCTAGATCGATGCACCTCTTCGCTGATACACAACGCACTGATGCCTTGCACTGTCTTTGCAGATAACGGTTCGATAAGGTCGCCGGTTATTTCGCGCCGCATTCTAGAGGGGCTAACCTGTTGCCAAAGTAATTCTGGCACGTCAAGAATCACATCGTCGTCGCAAGGTAGGTTGCGCGGGAGAGCTAGGCAATGATCGCGGCTCAGCTCCTCAGCCTTGATGAACGCCGGCTCTTCAGGTCTGCGGCCCGATTTCGGCTTGCGAATCGCGAGCAGTTTATGATCAGGTGTGCATTGAACGGGCGGGCAGAAAGCAGCCTGAATCTTTAACATCTTGCCGTGGTATTCATGCCGGAAGATCGCCCGCACTTTCTGGACTTTTCCTGTATGACTGTATACTGACAGATCCGACGGGTAAGCAATTTCGGCGTCGCTCAGATCTTCCTTTCTTTCTGCCTGCTCGAACAGCTTTTCAAAGGCTATTGCCCCGCGTGTTGTGCCGATCCGTGTAGATGGCGCAAAGCAATAGCTGCAATGGTAATCGCATCCGAGCATGCCGAAGGTCAGCGCCAGCGAGCCGGGATAGGCATGAAAAAACGGCTTCTTCTCTGTCGGGTCGCAGGCCAGCGCCGCGACGTAGCCGGTCGGCACCATCAAGCGCCCGCCTTCGTTGTAACGCACGCGGCAGATGCCATCGAGCCCCGGCAGAATCAAACAGCGATGCCCGCAGGCATAACAGCGAACGCGGTCGCCTTCGAGCCGATCATAGATTTCGCCTTCGACGGTTCGCGCTTTGAGTATTTGTTTCAAGGGTATTGCTGCCATGATTAACCTTCAATTATTGGATGTTGATAATTGCTTTCTAACTGCTGTTTTTATTTTACCACTACGGCTAGATAGTGGACGACTCTCAATAGCAAATCCGCAGCGTTCGCGGAGCAGCCGTCGCGCGGTCGCCTTCTTTCGCTTCACGATTTCGCTATCGGGATGGTAAATTGAATGGCTAAATAAATGGCAGAAAGGCCACCCCGATACCCGATGAAATTACGCATACTGCATCACGATCATTGCTTTGACGGTTTTGCGTCCGCCGCCGTCTTCTCGCGCTTTTTCAGTGAGATCATCAACCCGCGGGCCGAGATCGGCTTTGCCGGATTGTCGCACAAGCCGAATCAGAAGTTCATCGAAGAAGAGCTGTTCGATGGCGACGAAAACGCGATTGTGGATTTCAAGTACAGCCCGACGGAGCGTTTGACATGGTGGTTCGACCATCACCAGAGCGCCTTCCTGTCGCCTCAGGACGAGAAGCATTACGTCGGCGGCGTCTGGCCGTCAAAGTTCTATAACCCGGCGTACAAGTCCTGTACCAAATTTATCGCCGACACCGTCGCCCATAAGTATGGCTTCCGTGCCGCCGACCTCGCGGAATTGATCGAGTGGGCCGACATCATTGACGGCGCGCAGTACGAAGACGCCCGCACGGCGGTCGAGCTGGCGGCGCCGGCCTTGCGCTTGATGCTGGTCATCGAAGCGAGCCGCGACCGCGCCGTGATGGATCGTATCATTCAAGGCATGCAGCGCGAGCCGCTTAGCGCGCTCATCGAAGAGCCGCTGGTCGCCGCGGCTTTCCACCCGCTTCATGAGCGCCACCGCCGCATGATCGATCTGATCGGCGAGCGCGCCCATTTCGACCGCGGTGTCATCTACTTCGATCTGAGCAATGAGGACGCCGAAGGCTACAGCAAATTCATCCCCTACTATCTGTTCCCGCAGAGCGTCTATTCGGTGGGCGTCAGCCTATCGCCGTCGCGCTCGAAAGTCTCTGTGGGCTTCAATCCCTGGAGCCCTTCGCCGCGCCGTCACAACCTGGCGTCGATCTGCGAGCGTTATAACGGCGGCGGCCATGCGGTCGTCGGCGCCATCTCTTACCGGCCTGATGAGATCGAGTTGGCGCGCGAGACCGCTACGGTGATTGCCGCCGAGTTACGCGAAGGCTCAGAGTAGCTGCATCGGCTGGGGGTTCTGCGCGTCGCTGTAATCGTAAAAGCCGCGCCCGCTCTTCCTGCCATAAAGTCCCGCAAGCACCATGCGCTTTAACAGCGGCGGCGGCGCGAAGCGTTTCTCCTTGAATTCATCAAACATAATGTTGGCGATATAGTAGGTCGTATCCAGTCCGACGAAATCGAGCAGCGTTAGCGGCCCCATCGGGTGACCGCAGCCGAGCTTCATGCCATTGTCTATGTCAACAATCGAGCCGATGCCTTCTTCGAGCCCGCGAATCGCATCGAGCAGGTAAGGCACAAGCAGCCGGTTGACGATGAAGCCGGAGCGATCCGAGGTCTGCACAGGCACTTTGCCGATGTCGCGCGCGAAAGCGGCGGCTTCTTCAAAGACGTCCGGGTCGGTCAGGATCGTCCGCACGACTTCGACCAGCTTCATCACCGGCACAGGGTTGAAGAAATGCATGCCGATGAAGCGCCGCTGGCGCTCTGCGCCGGTCGCCGTCATCATCTGGGTCACAGACAAACTCGACGTATTGGTCGCAAAGATCGTCTCCGGCTTGCAGATGGCGTCAAGCGCGGAGTAGGTGCGGTTCTTCTCGGCGATGTTTTCGATGATGGCTTCGATGACGAGGTCGGCGTCCGCCGCGTCTTCAAACCGCGTGGAACCGCGCAAGCGCCGCAGCGTGGCGTCTCGGTCGCCGGAAGCGAGCTTGCCTTTTTCAACCAGCTTGCCGAGTTGTTTTTCGATGCCGCCGAGCCCTTTCTTGAGATACTCGTCTGCGACTTCAATAACCGTCACTTCGCGTCCCGCCTGGGCGCAGACCTGAGCGATGCCCGAGCCCATCAGCCCGCAGCCGAGGACGGCGACTTTATGAATGGCCATGATTGATTAGCCTCCGGTAAGCGATTAAAGCCGAGTTTGACTTAATGGCGTCCCCGCACGAGTTGGTACTTACTGAGGACGCTTTCTTCCCATTCGTCGTATGCCTTGAACATGTTCTTGATCGTAGCCACTTCTGCGGGCGTGGCGGGAGACAGCGGCTTCTTGTCCTTCGCCGCCATTTCAAGACCTTCAGCGCGCCGGTTCAAGAGTTCGGCGTACTGCTGTTTGATCTGGTCACTGCGGTCGTCGATGTGGGACACGCTCATCACATCGCGCCCCGCGGCGCGCAGCGAATCGGCAAGCTGTTGGGCATCGCGACTTGGCGGCGGCGCGTCGTAGGACTGAGAGAGCAGGTCTTCGGCACTATGAATTCGCCTTGAAAGGCTAATCACATCCTGTCCGACATGCCTGAGCTGAACCTCCTCAGCGGCCCGTTCCTGCGCTTGATTGAAATTGCGGCCCGCCATTGCAAAGCTCGCGGCGACGATCAGCATGCAGGCGATCATCACCGCATTCCACAGTCGCGCGCTATTGACAGTCATCGTTGATTCGGCGGGTATGACGAAAGCGAGCGCGACACCGGCGACGAAACCGCCGCCATGCGCAATGTTGTTGATCCCCGGCATCATGCCAATGGCAAAGCCGAACGCTGCCCAGATCAACATCGATTTCATCAAGGCTCTGCCAAAGACGCCGCCGAGACGGTAACCATAAGCCGCCATCAAGCCGATCAAGCCGAAGAGCGCGCCCGAAGCCCCTGCGGTGAAGCTCGGACTGATGATCATCGAGGCGAGGCCGGCGACAACTCCTGTGACCAGATAGATGAAGATGAATTTCGCCGAGCCGAAAATTTCTTCGACCTGCGGGCCGACCTGATAAAGCGCGATGCTGTTGAACAGCAGATGCACTAGCCCGATGTGCAGAAAGTTCCAGGTCACCAGCCGCCACCACTCGCCGTTGGCGAGCGCGCCCGGATAGAGCGCGCCGATCCCGCCCAGCACAGAGGTGCTGGCGCTCTGCATAAAAGCTTCAGCGCCGGCGCCATTGCGCATCTCGACGAGGGCCATCAGCACGAAAAGCGCGATGTTGATCGTCAGGATGATGATCGAAATAAAGTGGCCGCCGGTCGAGGCGTGCAGAAAGGTGCGCGCCGGCACGGCCTCTCTGCCGCACATCGGGCAGTGCTTCTCCGACGCGGGCACCAGCGCCCGACACGCCTGACACATCACCAGTTTTTTTCGTTCAGCGGCCATCGTTAATGAGAGGTCAAAAGGCTTCGACGATCATCGCGATGCCCTGGCCGCCGCCGATGCAGGCGGTTGCCAGCCCATAGCGCTTTTGGCGTCGGCGAAGCTCGTGCAGAACGGTCAGCACCAGCCGCGTCCCCGACGCGCCAAGCGGGTGGCCGAGCGCAATCGCGCCGCCGTTGACGTTTGTGCGCTCGCGGTCGAGCCCCAGCTCGCGCTCGACGGCGAGGTACTGGCCGGCAAAGGCTTCGTTGACTTCGACAAGATCGATCTCTCCGAGCGTCAAGCCGGCCTTCGCGAGCGCCTGCTGCGAGGCGGGTACAGGGCCAATTCCCATAATCTCTGGCGGAACTCCGGCGATGCCCCACGAGACAATGCGGCCCAGCGGCGTGGCTTCGAGCTTATTCGCCGTCTCGGCGTCGGCGATGACGACACAGGCCGCGCCGTCAACAATCCCCGACGCGTTGCCGGCGGTGACGAAGCCGTCTTTTGAAAACGCCGGCCTGAGCTTGGCCAGCCCTTCCATCGTCGTATCGGGGCGCAGGTGATCGTCGCGCTCGAAGGGAGTCACGCCTTTGCGTGTCTGAATTTCGACGGCGACCACTTCATCACTAAAGCGGCCTGCCTCCCATGCGGCGGCGGCGCGTTGCTGGCTTTGCAGGGCGTACTCGTCTTGCGCCTGTCGCGTCAGGTCGTGCTTGCGCGCCAAGTTTTCAGCCGTCTGCGCCATGTAGTAGCCGCAGTGCGTGTCGAGCAGCGCGACCATCAGCGAATCTTCGAGCTTGCCTTCGCCGAGCTTGAGTCCCCAGCGGGCGCCGCGCAAAACGTGCGGGGCCTGGCTCATCGATTCCATGCCGCCGGCAAGCACCGTCTGGGCCTCGCCGAGCTGGATCATCTGCGCGCCACTGATGATTGATTGAATGCCCGATCCGCACAGCCGGTTGACGGTCAGCGCCGGCTTGTCAATCGGCACGCCAGCCTTGAGCGCCACATGGCGCGCGCCGTAGATGGCATCGCCCGAAGTCTGCAAAGCGTTGCCGATCACCGTGTGGTCAATCTGTTCGGGCGCGGTGCCGCTCCGTTCAATCGCCGCTCGCGCCGCAATCGCGCCAAGCTCGATGGCCGACAGGTCGCGCAGCGCCCCACCATATTCGCCCATCGGCGTGCGCGCGCCGCCGAGAATCAAAATGTCTTTTGTCATTCGCACTCTCCTGGTCACTTATCACTCTCCTGTATGTTAGCTGAAGCCTGTGCGCCATTCAATTTCGCCGGGGTGTTGTTTTCTTTTGTCGGCTTCGAGTACAATTCACAGAGGCACTTCGGGCCGTACGGCTTCTCGGGCGGAGAGAAACTGGCTACCCCCGGCTGCTCTTGCATCTCAGGAAAACAAGGACGGGCTTGGATGAAGAATAAATACTTGCTGTTGGCGCTGGCGCTGATCTTACCTTTGACCTTCGCCGGTGCGCATCCCATGCAGCGCTCCGCGCAATCGCTCGATGAAGGCGAGGCGCGCAAGCGCATCGCGAACGATTTTGCGGAAGCCCTCCTGCTGGCGCAAGAAAAGTCGGCTTCGACGGTAGATTATGATCGCGCCGCCAAGGCCTCGATCAACGGCATGCTGCGCACGCTCGACCCGCACTCGATGTATTTTGACGCCAAGCAGTGGGAAGAGTTTCAGAACGACCAGCGCAGCCGCTATTTCGGCATCGGCTCGGCCATCGTCCAGCGCAACGGCAAGGTCTATATCTGGGCGCCCACGGAAGGGACGGCTTCGTACCGCGCCGGCCTGCGCTATGGCGACCTGATCACCGCCATCAACGGCGAATCTACCGAGGGTTTGAATCAAACTCAGGTGCGCAACAAGCTGATCGGCCCGGATGGCACTCAGGTGGTCGTCAAAGTGGATCGCCTCGGTGCCGGGCCGCTTGAATTCAAGCTGACGCGCGGCGCGGTGCCGCTGCCATCGCTGTCGAACGCGTTCATGCTCAGCAACGGCACCGGCTACATCAACCTGGATCGCGGCTTCAACACCACGACCTATGATGAAGTGCGCAAAGCCGTCATCGACTTGCGGCAGCAGGGAATGACCTCGCTGGTCTTCGACCTGCGACTCAATCACGGCGGTCTGGTTGATCAGGCGTGGCGGGTGTCGAACCTCTTCCTCTATCAAGGACAGAAGATTCTTTCGATGCGCGGACGCCCGGCGATCTTCCCAAACCGCGATTACACGGCGACCAACCCCGCGCCCGACGATTATCCCATCGTCGTGTTGATCAGCCGCGAGACCGCTTCGGCGGCAGAGATCGTCGCCGGCGCGCTGCAAGACCATGACCGCGCGCGGCTGGTCGGCGAGAACAGCTTCGGCAAAGGGCTGGTGCAGAACCCGTTCCCGCTCAAAGACGGCTCGGCGCTTATTCTGACCACAGGGCACTATTACACGCCGAGCGGGCGCTTGATTCAGCGCGATTACAGCGGGCGCTCGTTTTACGATTACTACCTGAAGCGCGGCGACAAAGAAGCCGTGCAGCACACCGAAGAGAAGAAGACCGACACCGGGCGCACGGTTTACGGCGGC
>DATENM010000033.1 GCA_035275065.1 Blastocatellia bacterium | reverse complement strand
GCCGATGGCGCCGCTTGAGATCGAAGTCGAATCGTTGCTCGCGCACCTGGACGATTACGCCGAAGACTTCCGCGAGGTGCGCGGTCAGGCGCATGCCAAGCGCGCCATCGAAGTCGCCACCGCCGGGGCGCACAACATCATCCTGATTGGCCCGCCCGGTTCGGGCAAGACCATGCTGGCGAAGCGCCTGCCGACGATCCTGCCGCCCTTGCAGTTTGAAGAAGCGATTGAATGCACGCGAATCCATTCAGTCGCCGGGCTGACCGAGCGGCGCGGGCTGGTGACGCGGCGGCCCTTCCGCGCCCCGCATCATACGATCTCGGACGCCGGCTTGATTGGCGGCGGCACGATGCCGCGCCCCGGCGAAGTGTCGCTGGCGCACAACGGCGTGCTGTTTCTCGACGAGCTGCCGGAGTTTGACCGCAGCGTCCTTGAAGTGCTGCGCCAGCCGCTCGAAGACGGGCGCGTGACGATCAGCCGCGCCGCGATGTCGCTCACCTTCCCGTCGCGGTTTATGCTGGCGGCGGCGATGAACCCGTGTGCTTGCGGCTTCTTCAATGATCCGACCCGCGAATGCAAATGTACGCCGTTGCAGATACAGCGTTATGTGTCGAAGATCAGCGGCCCGCTGCTCGACCGCATAGACATTCACATCGATGTGCCGGCGGTGAAGTTCAAAGAGCTGGCGAGCGACACGCCTTCGGAAAGCTCTGCCGAGATTCGCGAGCGGGTGGTGCGGGCAAGACAGATTCAGCAGGAACGCTTCGCCGGCGAAAGGCTCTTCTCGAACGCGCAGATGCCGCCGCGCTTGATTCGCAAGTATTGCGTCATGGATTCGACGTCAAAGGGATTGCTCGAACGCGCCATCACGCAGCTGGGGCTGTCGGCGCGGGCTTATGATCGCATCCTCAAAGTGAGCCGCACGCTGGCCGACCTCGAAGGCCGAGAGCAGATCGAGTCGGGCCATGTCAGCGAAGCCATTCAGTACCGCACGCTGGATCGCAGCTACTGGACTTGAGCCGGTCGAGCGCGGCTGCCTAAAGGCTCTTAGAAGGGGGCCGATTCTTAAAGGCTCAACTCATTTTCCGGCTTCGTTCAGCACTCCATCAATTGTGAGCATCGCGTAATCGGCGCTGGTCGAGCCATCCGGGTCAGACACCTTGGCGTCCACGGCCTGCACATTCTCTTGCGGCCCGGGCCAGAGCGATTCAATCCGGCCCAGGCCGCCTTGTGCCAGAAGGTCTTGAACCAGCGCGAATGCCGAACCGGGACGGCTCAGGCGGATCCAGTCGGCAGGCGGACGAGCCAAGTTTCCAACCGGGGCAGGGACGCGAAGCTTCGCCGCCATCAAGGCCTGGCGATAATCCCGGACTTTCTTAGAATACCCGTTCTCGATCATGCGGTCGAATGACGACACCGCAGCGCTCCCATCGAACGTCATGCCGCGGCGGCGAAAGTGGGTTGCTCCCACCAGCGCCCACACGTCGTCGACGATCACCGAGGTGGTGCGGATGAACACGGGACGGCCCGGAAATCCAATCGGATGAAAGACCGCAACGCGGTCCCGCGCGACTGCCAGTAGCTTGCCTACGGCTTCCGCCCTCGCCTCATAGTGCTGGTGCGCCCAGCTCTTGAACTGCGGCATGAAATCGCTCAGCTTCGGCGTGCAGATGATCACCTTCAGATTGGCGAATGCCTGAAGCCGCGAGGCGAGGGTTTGAACGAGATCGATTTCGTAGTCCTTCGGATTCGCAGCATCGGCGGGCCGTGCCGTCCGGGCGAATTGCGGCGATTCGATGTAGACCAGCTCGCGCGCTTCGGAGATGGCCCGCAGCAGCGACCATTGCGCGTCCCGCAGGCCGTGCTTCGAGATGAAAAACTCCCGCCGGACCTCTTTGCGCAAACGGGCGTCGTTATTTATGGGGAAGTTGACTGTGACGTTGAATCCGAGCCCCTTTAAGATATTGTCGAGCCACTTATCCTGATTCAGATCATCGTCGGACGGTATGTTCTTTTCTGATAGTTGTGATGTCTCGCAGGCGCGCGCGATGGTGCGAAGCACGGCCCCGGTGCTGGTGTTGTTGACGTTGGCGGCGTCACTCGGCGGGTTGAAGTTGTTCCCGGCGGAGAACAACACCCAGCCGGGAAAGTTCAGCGTCGTGCCCGGCCAGGGGATCATCGGCTCCGCCCGGCGCAGCGCGACGTAGGCGGCGTCGTATGCTAACGCGCCGGTGACGCGCACGCCCGGCGCATGGATGTCTGGCCCGGCCGGGTTGCCAGGGTTTCCGAGGTCGTGCTGCGCGGAACGCGATTCCGGCGACCAGCGCGCCCCGGTTATCACCCCGTCCCATAACAGCGTGCCGTTGGCACCGCCCGGCGTACCGGAGACGGCGATGGTTTCAAAGCGGGCCTGAGTCGGGTAGCGCGGCGCCTGACGCGGCATCGTTTCAGCCACAAAACTCAAGAGGAGGGCGGTGAAAGTGCCGGGCGTCGGCGTCGGCGGATTTGGCGGCACAGGCACGCCAAACAGCGGCGAAGGTGCGATACCTTGAAGCGGTGGAAAAAGGGCCAGCACCGGCGGCGCCCCTACAAACGGCGTGGCGGGAGGGGCGACGGCCGGGCCGTTGACATTTACAGGGACGTTGACCGCCCCGAACAACTGCCGCCCTCCGCCGCGCGGCGCGATGACGATGTCTACCGTCAGTTGCGACGGAGTGGCCTGACCGACTTGCAGCCCGAACGGGTTCACTAGCAGGACACTGACGGCGGCGCCCGCGCAGATGTTGGCGCCGCCGTCGCCGCGGACGAACGAGGGCTCGGGCCCAATCGCTTCGATAGGGATGAACATCTGCGGGTAGATTCGCACGTACGAATCGAAAGGCGCGACGCCGGTCAGCGTAACGACTATGTCCCGCGGGTCCTGGGTCGAAAGGGCCGCCGTGACCGCCCCCGCCGGCAGCGGGGATGGGACCATCGCAGGGGCACCCGCCGGGCCTCCCCCGGCGGCCGGCGGAAACAGAGGCCAGTGAGCCGTGGCCCCTGCCGTGCCGGGCGTGATCAGCGTGTTATCCCACTCCATCGAGACGGCCAGCATGACGTCTTTGGGCGGCGCCGGTTGCAGCACACGCGTGATCTCGGAGAGCGTGTCCGGCCCGTCGACGAGGTAGTCTATGATGACCTGATCGCGGACGGCGGGGAGAAAGCTTGCCGCGTCAGTGCCGAACTCTTGCGACAGGCGCCCGTCATCCTTCTGTACCCCGAGCACAGTGCCGTCGGTCCTGTTGCCCAGCACCGCCCGGTTAATATCCACCGCGCAGATGCGAAAGAACTGGCGGGGCAGGTTGACGTTCCCCGGTAGCGCGGGGGGGATAAGGTCGTTGGCCGTCATCACGCCGTTGGTCGCCCACCCCCAGCGCAGAGGCCCATTCGGATTGGCCGCCTTGATCGTGGCGACTTGCCCCTGCGGGACCTGTACCAGGCCGGTCGCCGGGACCCCTGTGGCGGGTTGATTGCCAATCGCTGTGGCCATCGCGTTCGCGGGCTGAAACGGGCCGCCGTGCGGGTTGATAAAATGGTATAGAGTCCCATTTCCCAGCCCCAGGACGCTATTGATTCCGCCGACATCGCCGACGCCGCCCGTCACGCCTGCGGGTTGTAAGGCCGGGAAGGCTGCCAACAGGTCCGCAAAGAGAGCGGCGACGTAAACCGGATCTATGATGAGTCCGCGCTCATCGTGGAAGGAGATGTCCTGGGACGAGAAGTCAAAGTTCCCGAGGCTGGGCAAGGGCGCGTCCGCTTCGAAGATCTGATCGGTCAGGTAGAACCCGGCGTTGTGGATCACCATTGCATGCGGCACGGGACGAATCAAGGCCGTGGTGTTGTTCTCGTAACGCACCGCCATCAACCTCGCCAGGCGCAGTGCCGCCTGCGGATGGAAACGGAAAATGGCGCAGGTCATCTGGAGCGGCTGGCCATTGGCATCGCTGAATTTGACCGAAGTGTTGTTGCGCCCCAACACCAATGAGACCAGATCGCCGGCGTCGAAATCCTGCGCGGCGCTGCCGTTGTACCCGCGCGTCACCGTGAACGTGTCGTTATTGCGGGCGGTCAACAGCACGAACTCCCGCTTCGACCCGTCGGAGTTGGAAATGGCAAGAACGACGCCGCCGCCGCCGGCCGGCGCAGGGAAGACCTGGCCCATGTTTGAGAGCACGTTGAAAGCGGTATCGCCCTTCGCGAGCGCGTTCTGGAGGAAGGAGTTGGCCGGGGCGAATGCGCCTTGCAGTATCCCACGGAATGGCGCTCGCAGTTGGCCGGGCTGCGCCGGACTCTTCAATGTCAGGGGTGCCTGGCCATTGGCCGTGATGTTGGCCGTCGCCCAGTGCGGGCTCAACGCGACCGTCGTGAGGCCAAGCGCGTCGAGCCCATCGTTCTGCAACTGCTGCTGCGCCGCGGCCGGGGTGAAGTTGTAAATGGGGAAGACTGGCGTCATATGTCAGCTCACCTTCAGCGTCTGTTCGGCGACGCGGCCGTCGAAGGAAGTCAACCACACCTGGAAGGTCCCCACCGGCACCCGGCAGAAGACTTGATATTCGTAGTTCGGCCCGTTCCCCGGCATGCGCCGCCAGGTCAACGGAGCATTTCCTGGGGGCGGCCATTGTGCGGTCACGGGAATGGCGGCCAGCGCGCCCTTCAGCTCGGCGTTGAAATTATGCTGGTGCGGCGCGGAGGTCCTCACACGCACCATGTAGGGCGGCATGACATTGAGCGGGGCACTGCTACCGAAGGCAAAGTTGATGCCTGGCGGCATCGGACTCGCCCTGTACGCCAGCCTGTGCAGTTCCGGCGCCGGCAGCAGCGAGCCCGAAGGGATCTGCACCACCTGCTCGCTGACGCGCCCGAGCGGATCCGTCAGGCGAATCGCTACACCGACCGCGTCGTTGGCCGATGCGCGATGAATGTAGGCGGCATATTGGCGGCCGGGGCCGACCGGCGTGACGAGCCAAACGCCTGAGCCTTTCAAGGGCTTCGTGCCTGGGAGGGCGTCAAGCTCGCTTCGTAGATCGATCAGCGGCGCACTACCCCATGGCGCGCCCGCAACCTTGGCGCGCGCGGTGAGGATGTGCGGGCCGAGGACGGTCTTGTGCAATGGGGCGCTGCTGGTCCACTCAAGCAGCGCGTCGGCGATGTCGCCGTTGTTGGGCCAGGAGACTTTTACCGCTGAAAGATCAGGCGGCGTCGCCGGCGGAACCACGATTGATACGGCCGAGCTCGCCGGCGAACGTCCCGCCAGATACCCGCGCAACTGGTCCCTCTCCGACCAGGCGGTCGCGCGATACCACACGCGTTTCCAGGAACCGGGCGGCGTGTCGTGCCCCGAGATCGTGGCGATGTCGGAGGAGCCCGGATTAGTCGAGACGCTCCAGTTCGGACCGCCGCTTGTGATGACCGCCACCGGCGGGCCCATAGTTTCAAGCTCCTTGGCGGCGTCATCCACCCTCACGCGGAACAGCTCGACTCGCTTCACGCGAGGCCCCGTGCGCGACCCGATCCGCAATTGAGCCCGATACACAGGCGGACTGACGTTCTCATCAAGGAGGGCGCGGGCCTCGATGGTCGGCGGCGATGGCTTCTGGATGCGCGGCGCCGCGAACGCTTGCAGATGGTCGTCGGCGTTGTTGCCCGAGGGCCAATCCGATTCGACCTGCCCCGCGTTCATGCCGAGCACCACGTAGAGGTGGATACTGGTTGTGCCCTTGGGGAGGGTGACATCGGCGCTTGTGGCCTTTAGCGGTTCGGAATTCCTTTTCGTAAAGACGGACCGGCACGACGCCGGGTTCGCCTTGAAGAGGTTCTTGATTTCTGTGAGGCGCAGGCTGAGCGATTGATCTTGCGGCGGGTCGCCCTGATTGAATAGCCGCAGAATCTTACTCTCGGTCGTTTCGTAAATGAAGTAGCCGGCGGCATTCGTGCTGGGATTGCCCGGGTTCCAGGTCAGGCGGGCATGGCATTCGCCCGCCGAATCCGGGAGGCTCGCCAGTTGTACGATATCCGGTTCGACCTTAGGCGGGCGCGGGTCTGATGTGGAGATGACCGTCGGATTCTCCACTTTCTGGCCAAGGTCCTGGTCCCAACGATTGGACCAGTCTCCGTCGCGTTGCGGCGGGATGCGTTCCTGCCCTTGCGCCCACAACGCCAGGCCGATATGTGCGGTGTTGGCGAAGTTCAGAGAAAAATCACTCACCGTGACGCGATACCGGCGCGCCCGGTTTCCCTGAGTCGCCTGCCCGAAGCTGGTGAAGCTCTGCTGGCCATCGGCGGAGAGTGGCGTGAAGGTGACATTGGCTAACGGATCCGGCGTATCGTTGGTGAAATGGATGACGAGCATCGAGCCGTTGCCGTTGAGATCGCGTTGCAGCACGTTAGGACGGACCAGGCTCGGCGGCGGGTCGCCGTGGTTGGCCGCGGGGTAGAGCCTGCCGACGAAACGGATCCGTCCGGGCCCGCGAACGCGCCAGTCCCAGAGGAACTCGATCTCAAGCGTGGTCGGGCAGACCGCGCTGTTTGCATTGGCCGGCAGCGAGGGGCGCAGGTGGGCCGAAACGATTCGTACGTCGTCGACAGCCGGCTCATCGACGGTGAGATCAGTCGCGCCCCACGGACTCCACTGGCCGTAGATGTCCTGCTGGCATATCCCATAGCGGTTCGTGCGTTTCGTCGCGGCCGAAGGGATCGGCAGCTCGCGTTCGACCGCGCCGAGTTGCCACCAGTCGCCAGGCAGCGGGTCTGATTGTACGCCGTTGATGACCAGGTGGCGCAGGCCGCCGCTCGTGCGCGGCTGCATCAGCGCCTTGATGGGCTCGACCGGCGACAGGCCGGCGCGCACGAATGCGTAGGTGCGGGGGCGAAAGATCTCATTGTCGACGAAGCGGTCCCAGTTCGTCATCACTGAACATCGCCAGTCCTGGTCGACCGCGTGCGGCCGCTGATAGCCCATCAGCGCCGCCGATAGGTTCGCCGGCGTGGGGCAGGCAACCGCCTGCGTCGGCGCCGGCACGAGAGCCGCCATTTCGAAAGGCGACGCGGACGAGCCATTGAGACCCTTCTCCCAGCGAGCCGTGATCATGTAGTCGTACATTAGCGCTTCGGAGCCTGCGCCAGTGATCCCGGTCGTTCTGGCGTCGTATGCGGTCCCGAAACCGAGAGCCAGCGAATACCACGGGTCCGTGCCTGCCGCGAGCAGCATCAGGGCCAGCGGCGCGACGCTCATCTGGTTGTTCTGGTGCGGCATCTGCTGCTTGTTTGAGTTCTCCAGCACCGCCTGCTCGGAGACCTTCTTCGTGATCTGCTGGTCGGGCGCCGACAACATCACCGGCTTGAGCCGCGTGAGCACATCCTTTCGCACCTCGTCGATCAGCAGGGCGTAATTGGGCGCGACCCAGGCCGGGACCGTTTCACCTGTCGGCAGTTTGGGCTGCCAGCCGACCTGCGGCCCGCCCCGGGCCAGCCGCTGCATGGCAGCGCTCCCGGGATCGGTCAACGCTCCAACCATGCCTTGATCGCTCGCATGTTTCCCCACGCCGACCCACTCCGCTTTCACGACAGGCAGGCCAACGATCTCCAGCTTCGCCCAGCCCGCCGCCTGCACCAACCAGTCAGCCGGAATCCCCTTCACCTTCGTTACATTCATGCCGTCTTGCAGGATGAGCCCGTCAATCTCCGGCGCCTCGATGGTGAGCGTAGAATTTCCGGCAGGCACGTTGATGAACTGCGTCATGCTGCCGAAGGTCGCCGATCCGGCGTAGGCAGTCATCAAGCCCGCTACATTCGCCTGAATATCTACGACCACCCGCATCATCAGGCCGTCGGTCCAGTCCACGCGCTTCGATCCGAACAGGTAGGCTTCAGGCGTCACCGTGAAATTCAGGTCCTTGATCACAGGCCCTGGATTGTTCTTCGACCTGCGCCAGACGATGAAAGGCTCGGTCGGCATTCCCAGCTCCGGATGGATCATCCAGCGAAGGTGGAGCAGTCGCGGTGTGTTGCCCGCGTAGGAGAAGCCCAGACGTTTGGCCTGGAGCGGCCAATCCACCACCGCCCCCTCGGCCTTGAACTGCGCGGTTTCCACGATATAGGGCATATCAGTCCTCCGTCTCCTCCCAGGGAGCGCGCGTCAGCTTGAAGTCCGCGATGGTGACGAAGGTGTCGGCGGCGCCCGGCCCGTCAAGGTACGGCTCCGGCTGCGGGATGCGCCTGAGGGCGAACTTCGCGTGCTTACCTCTCGAACCCGGCTTAAGGATGATCAGCGCGCGCTGGTTGCCCGGGCCGGGAATGATACTGCCGTCCAGCACGTCATCGCCCCCGGCCTGCTGGCGGACCTCAAGCCACGGCACCGAAGCCATGACGTAGCGTTTCTGTCCGTCGGGAGTCGGGTCGGTCGGTCGCGGCAGCATGCGGCTACGCCATAATGGCTCGGACGCATCGATGATCAACGCCGTAGGCTGCGGGTCGCCGCCGGCGGTCTCCCAGAAGACCACCAGCCGCGGCTGGTCGGGGACCTCTAGCGGTTCGACGTGGTGATCGATGAACGCCTGATCCAGCTCGCTGCCTGCGGGCGTCTTGGCGGCGAACCTGCTCTTGATGTCGGCCATCGCGCCTGCCTCAATCGCGCGATGCACCACGCGCGCCGTGAAGAACGATGTGGCGAACGCCTCCAGGGTTCGGAACGCGCCGGTGCTGAAGCGCCGCCTCCAGACCACCGGGCCGGTCGCGTCGTCCGGGGCATTCTTGGCGACCATCTCGATATCGAGCACGTAATCGGTGAACGTATCGAGCGGCGTGTCTATGTCCACCTTCGAGTGGCGGATGCGTTCCCCGAACACCGGCACGCAGGAGCCGTCGAGCAGATTCTCCAGCGCCTCCTCGAAAGGATCGACGACGCTCTTGGAGACGGGGTCGACGGAAGTCGCGTCGAGCTTGAGCGGCCATTTCGGGACCTTAGCGGTGCCCGGCGGCGGCCGGTATGAAGAAGCCCGCAAGCGCACTTGCAGGCGCTTGTCGTAGGTCTCGTAGAGCCGGACCACATTGTTCGTAGCGAAGACGAGCTTCAGGTCATCGTCGGCGAAGTAATGGCGCTCCCCCTCGGTCGGGAGGGCCGCCAGCATCCAGGGGTCGAGCCGCTCGGGCGGCTGGTCGTCGGTCTTGAACCAGAAAGTCTGGGAGATGTTGGCCACAGATTTCATGTCGGTGGGCATCTGCCCCTTGGGGTGGCGTTCGCGCTGGGCGTCCCAGGTCGCGGTCACGCTGTAAACGGTGCCCTTCTGAAGGAGCGCATAGTCGGCGCTCTCCGAACTGAGCACCGCGCCGGCGATCTCCTGCTTGTGCTTTTGTTCTTTGTTGTCGTAGTCGAAGCGCCACGCCTCCTCCAGGCGCACGGCCTCGATGGCCGCAACGTAGAAGGGCCGGTGGCGCAAGTCCTTGAGCATCTGTGCGGCGCCGCTCTTGAGTCCTATCTGAACGCGGTCGCCCCCTCTCGCCCCGCCCACGGTGACGATCACGCCTTGATATCCCCACGGCTGGAGGTACTTCTGATGCTCGAACAGAAGAAACATCTCGTCATACCACGGGCCGGTCGGGTCGGTCCATTTCGCCGGCACCGCGACAGCGGGCAACGCATCCGAGGCCGTCACCACTCGCTCACTCAGAATCTTCTCCTTGGCATCCAAGATGTCGATGACCAGTTGACCGCTGACCAGGAGCTGTCGGGGGACGAAGAGGAAGAACGTCGCCTGTTTGAGCTCGCCCGTGCCGACGACGACCGCGTCTATCAGGGGGCCATAGGTGTACTTCCGCTTCGCGAGTTGCTGCTTGATGTACTTGTCGCGATAGGTTACCGGGTTGAAGCCGGCGCGCCAATAGTCATCCGACAGCGGCGCGGCGAGAACGCGGCTGTGGCAGTGCCGAGGCTCGGTCGTTAGGTTCGCCCCCGGGTCTGGTCTCGTCGCACCGCCTTCGGCCGGGTGCCCATCTCTGGCCTGCGGCGCCAGACCGTAGAACGCCGAGCGCAAGACGGGGGTGCCGCGCTCGATGCCGCGAATCATCGCCGCCAGGTCTTGCGGCTGGAGCGCAACGGGTTCGGTGCGCTTCACGCCGCGGGCGACGCCGATGACATCGACCGCGCGGCCCATGCCGATCACCGGCCGCGTCGTGGGGAGCTGTCGGCGCGGCGGGCAGGCGACAGGCGCGCCTTCCACTATGGCCGGGACCACCGCGCGAAGGTGATCCAGCTTGGCGTTCCCGCTGCGCCACCGCTCCGTGACTTTTACTTCAAGATTCGTGGGGGCGGACCGGACTGTGTTCGGAGGATCGGGCCATGCGGTTCCGTCCAGCCACCACCCGTGAGGCGAGGGCCCGAGCAGCTCTCCGAGGAAAGTCCACAACACGGGCGTCGGCGGAGCCGCCGGCCAGCAGATCGTCCCCCAACTCTCCTTCACCCAATCTTCGAGGTGCTTGCTGTATTCGATGGCCTTCGGGGTGGCTTCCGGTATCCAGCTCAAGAGGGCGAGCTGCGCTTCGTAGGCTTTGTCTCCGGACTTCGCCTTCCACCAGGTGGCCGGGGTCGCGCCCGCGGTCGTCGTCCCTGACAACTCGACGGACTTCAGCGTGTACTTGAAATACGAGTCGCCGCGAGCGACCCACCCGTCGGGCGGGGCGTCGTTCGACCCTTTCAAGTCCTTACCCTTGAACTTTACCCCATCCCAAAGCGGCGGGGCGCACAGCGCCAGCAAAGGGATCGTGTCGATAGGGACCACGGGCAGGTTGGCTTGCGTTGGTTGACCGTCCTCGTAGGCCCCGTCTATCGGGCGATCTGTTCCAGTCCCTTGGACCAGGGCAGGAGACCGCGAGATCAGCTTCAGCGCGCGGACCAGTTCGGGCGGATCTGGCACGGGCAGGGCGTCGGCCCCCACTACGAAGTCTACGCACCCCGAGAGGGTGAAGAATAAGAATTCGACCTCGCCGCAAAGCTCGCCTTCGATGCGCGAGACCTTTTGCAGCTTGTTCTGGGCGTCTTTGAACTCGCCCATATCGACCTTGAGATTGGCCCACGCCGAGATGTCGATGATCCACAGCACCAGCGAGCCGCGGACGTACAGGATGCCCGCGAAGCGGAACGGGTCGAACCCCACGACCGCGTCGAAACCGGCCGCAAGCTCCGCGTACAGCCCCGCGGGCTTCGACCCCCATATGAACGCAACGTGTAACCCGACGGCGATTGAGAACCCCGTGACCGCAGGCAGTTCCCCGATATTCTTCAGCCCATTGCCCGAGATCATCAGGTAGCCACTGCCCTCAAACACGCTCAGCACGTCCGCCTCTATCTGCTTCGAGTACTGCCCGAGGTAGAGGTGCCAGTCCTTCGGGTCATGGAAATTGAAGAACGCCTCGATTGGTATCTGAATCGTCAGCAGGTACTCGATGGAGAATTCGGCGGAGATGCCGATGGTGAGCGTCCCGCGTCCCATGTCCAGATCAAGCACAGCGAGCAACAATCCTTCGGCCTCGCTTTTCAACTTCGGCGCGGGGATCAGAAAGTTCGCCTTCAACATCAGCAAGAGGCGCGGGCCGGGCAGCTCGAGCAGCACCATGCCCTTGAGGTTGAAGATGACGCTCGACCCCATTGTCCCGAGCAGCGCGCCCACGCCGAAGGCCCAGTGGCCGACTTCCGGCTTCCACTTGGTTATGTCGGTAGGGTCGCCGTGGGCGTTCTTCAACCAGGCCAGGGCGCGCGCTTGCTGGTCGGCCGGCAGCCCGCTCTCGTCGCGCGACCAGTGCATTGCGAATAGGCCGATGAAGCCATAGATGCCCAGCCCCGATGTCCCGAGCGGGATGGCCACGGGGAACGAGACGTCCAGCTTTACAATGACCGCCGTCACGTCTTCGATCTTCTTGATGCCTAGCCCGGCCGCGATGCGTACGTTTACCGGGACGATGGTAAGGTCGAGCTGGCCTACGAACTCGCCTTCACCGACCTTTACGTAGCCGCGCCCCGTAATCGCGTTCGCGATGTCGACCGACGCCCCGAAGTCGCTGAGCTCGACGGAGGGCGTCCCGCCATTGGGCTTCGTCTCGTCGTGGAGTATCACGCGGATGCCGGCCTGCTCTATCGTGACGACGCCGAGGTCAATGGCGAAACCCAGATCCACGTCGAAGATCAGCGGGTTGTTCTTGGCGATGCGCGCGCCGAGAATCTTCAGGATGTCGCCGAGCGGCTCCTTCACCTGGATCGCGCCCGGACGCGCAACGTCTATCGTGTAGCCCTTCGACGAATCGAACATCGGGCGGAACTGGAACGGGTTCGCGCCGGCCGGGTCGCCCAGCATGAGGCCTATCGCTTTGTAGCGGACGACGAGCGGGGCGTCGCGTGGGATCGTGATGATGCCGAGGAAATCGGCCGAGATCGCCGTCTCGATGTCGAGCAGCACCGTAGCTTGCCAGTCGCCGGCTTTATCGGCGACAACCTTGAGCTCCCCGCCATACCAGACCACGCGCTCCGTGCGCAGAAGGTTGAAGCCGGCGATCACGCCGACCGCAGTGAATGCGCCTAGGCTGACCCCCATCTGCGCCAGCGCGCCATTGTTGGCGACGGCACTGTTCGCCGCCGAGATGGCGGGCATGAAGACGCAGGAGATGCCGAGGAAATCGAGGCCGAAGTTGGCCGGCGCCTTCAGGTCCGGCTGTACTCCCGGCGGCGTGCCCCAAAGCACCAGGCCGTCACGGTCGGCGGGGTCCGCGCCGAAGTAACCGATGACGGTCACCGTGTCGGTGGCCTCGTCGATCTGCACGACGATGCGAATGTCTATCAGGCCGTCGGCGTCGTTAGTGCCAAGCTGCTGGCTGCCAGGGAGGTTGGTAGGCCCCCCTTGCTGCAATTGCTTTTCGGCAGCCGTCTGATAGTCGAACTTCCCAAAGACTTCGCACGCGACGAACTGGTCGCGAACGATGCGGACCTTGCCTCCCAGCGTGTGGAACCAGCTCGGGGGAGGAGGCGGGTCCTGTGCCGGATCGGGGACGACTTGCGGCGGGCCCTGTTGCAGTTGCTGATTCGGCCGGCGCGAAACGACGCCGTTGACCTCGGTGTCATCCGAGGTCACGCCCGGGAAGCTCGCAAGCGCTTTCCAAAACTCCCTGCGCGTAGCCAGTGTGGTGCCCTGGCTCTTCCATTTGCCCATGTCGTCGGCCGGCGGGGGAGTGAACTGATACTTGCGCCCCTTCAGCTCCGCCGGCGGCCCGCCGCTATTGCTGTCGGTAAGCTTGTCGATCATCGCCCGCAGGCCGTCGGCGCGGCGCTGCGCAAGCGCCGTGTTATAGCCGCGCGACTGAGCCGAATCATCGCCCTCATAGCTCACGTATCCCTGAATCTTGATCGTGGAGCTGTCGGGCACTTTAATCAGAATGCCGCGAAGCGCGTCCAGCGAATCGCTGCCGCTGGACCATACCGAATTCACACCTTCGTCCGGCGCAGAGCCGGTCCGTGAGTTACCGGGAATCGTTGCGAAAGACGGGTCTGCGTTCGGCTTGGGATGGTCGAACCGGTAAAACGCGGTGAAGTCCTTGACCAGTTGACCGGGGACGACGGCCTTCACTTTTACGCTCGCGCCCGGGCCGACATCTACCGTCACGGTCGCGCTCGGCCCCGCGGGCGAGCCGTTGCCGACGGTCCACGTCGCCGGCTCGCCGTTGTCTAGAGCGATAGTTGCCTGCGTGGATGTTTCGCCGATGAGGACCAACCGCGGTGCGCTCACCGGCGCGGTGCCTTGCTTGACTGACGTAGTCCTTAGGTCGACCGGGAAGCTCTGGCCGGGCGGCTGCGAGCCCGGCGGAGGTGCGGCCGGGGCCGCAAGGCGCGACGCGTGGATCGTCAGCGTCTTGTGCTTATGGGTGGCCTGTTGATTCTGCAAGCCGGTCGAATCGGAGACATCTATAATGATGTCCTTCTTGACGTCGGCCGGGCCCAGCTCGACTGTGTGATCGCGGCCTACGCCCGGCGCCGCGTTGCTGGCAGTGACCTTGTATGGGGCCAGCCCGCCTTCTACGTCGATGATCATCCGAGTATGGTCGGGCAAGGCGACCGTTGCTTCGTCCGCCGGTGCGGTCACTATCGTTCGCGTGATCCCGTAACTCCGCCCGGTCTGATCGTAAAAGCGCGCCCCGATCTTCAAGTCGCCGGCACCCTGGTTGATGACTTGCAGCTCGAAATCCCCTGTGACTCCCGCCGACTGGCCGAAGCCGATCAGGAGATTGCGCGCGCCGCCATCAATTGCCAGGTCGCGCGCTCCGTTGGGCGCGATGAAGAGTCGTATCTCGGGAAGGTAGAGCCCCTGCCAGCTCTCGTCATAGCCGAACTGCTTGAGCACGTCGGGCGGCGTCGCGCCGTTGGAAAGATCGAGCACGCCTGACCTGAACCCAAAGGCGACCACGTCCGACGACCCGATGAAGGCGTACGGCGGGTCCATCGTCACCAGTTCCGCAACCCCGAAGCTTCCCGGGTCGTCCAGGCCCGTAGCCCCCAGCGAAAGAATCGAGACCGTCATCTGAGCGGGTACGGCCGAGCCCTGGGCCAGCCGCATCTTTATCTTGGGCAGGGTGAACTTCACTTCCTGGTTTTCCGGATCGGCCACCATCTGGCCGTCCGCTCCACGCTTGGCACCCCGCAGGAATGGCGGCCTGAGCACGATGCTTGTCAGGATGAAGTCGAGGGTGAATTCTGTGTTCGGGTAATCATCCGAGGGCGGCACCGTGTCGTAAGCGTTGATGACTGCCGCCGCCGGGAAGTTCGGGTTGGCGGCGAGAATCTGCCCCATCGCCTGGGTGATCTTCGCGGACTGGACGCGGGGCACAGTTAGTTGAAATTCGATGCCGGCGTCGCGAATATCGATCCATGGAGTGCGCTGGCCGGGATCGTTTTTCGGGTGATTGTCCGCGTTGGCGGCGACGACGGTGAAGGACATCGTCCGAAGGTTGATCGCCGGTCGCACGCTCCCTTCGAACCTCACCGTGCCGCGAATGACGACCCCGCGGTCGTCAATGACGGTTTCGTGATCCGTAACGAGCAAAACCGAAAGGGCCGGGTGCCAGGGACCGAAATCGTCGCCTCGCAACACGTAGGGTAAGATGAGGTCGAAGAGAGAAAGATCCGGCATGTGCGTCCTCCAATTTGTGGACTTGCACTACAACCGCCCTTTAGCTCGTTTGATAGCCTCTGGTTAACCCCTGGAACTGCGTGTCAGGGTCAGGGCCAAATGCTGCTTTGATAGTGGATTCTATTGGTTCTCTCCGTTACATAGGAGGGCCACAGACTAATACATCGTTCTGTGTTTGTCAATACGGATCATATTCTAAGTTCGCCCGACCCCAACCTTCAAACCTACCAGGCCTATTGCCTTTCGAGCGCATCGGTCTCGCGCAGTTTGTTCCCACTCCGTGGGATGAATCCGCACAGCCCAGACGGCGCGGGCTTGAACTGGCGCGGCCAGCAAAATAGAATGCACGCGACTTTGAAATTCCGCACGCCTGGAGGTTGCCTTGCACGGTCGAAACCATATCAGGGCCGCTGCCCGCTTCGTCTTCGCATCCCTCTTCCTGTGCATGGCTGCGAATGTTTATGCGCAGACGCCCGCGCCGCTGCCGGAGAAGTTCACGCTCAAGAAATCCGGGCTTGAGCTTGAGCGCCGCACGCAATCGGGATCATTCTTTGATGTGGTGGGCCGGCGCTCGGCGCTGTTCGGCTACGAGAACCGCGCGATGGAAGCGTGGGTCTACCCGCTGAAGATACTCGACGACTTTCAGCTCTCGTTCAACCTCGAAGGCTACCCGCTAGACATTCACGGCCCCGACATCATGGTGGCGATCAATGCGCGGCCCGAAGCGACGATCTTCACCTATTCGCATGCCGCCTTCACGGTGCGGCAGATCGTCTATGCGCCCGTGGACGAGCCGGGCCTCATCATGCTGCTCGACATCGATTCGGTCTTGCCGATGACGATCACCGGCTCATTCCGCCCGAAGCTGCGCCTGATGTGGCCGGCGGGATTCGAGACCGGCTATGTCGGCTTTGACGAAAGCGCCCACGCGTACTTCCTCGGCGAAGAATCACGTCGCTTTGCCGCCTGGGTCGGCTCGCCCGGCGCACGCGAAGTGTCGCTGCAACCTTATCAGGAAGAACCGCGCGACCTGCCTGTGCGCTTTGTCATTGAAACCTCGCCCGCCGAGATGCGCTCGCGTTTCATCCCTATCGTCATCGGCGCAAGCACCGAAGGCCGTGACAAGGCGCGCGCCGCTTATGACAAGCTGCTTGCCAATGCGCAGTCGCTTTACGACCGTAACGTGGATTACTACGCGCGGCTTACGAACGACACGACGAGCATCGGGACGCCCGACCAGCGGTTGAACACGGCATTCGCGTGGGCAAAGGTCGGCGTCGATAAAGGCGTCGCCACCAACCCGATGATGGGAACGGGATTGATTGCCGGCTTTCGCACTTCAGGCGAAAGCGAGCGCCCCGGCTTCGCGTGGTTCTTTGGCCGCGATTCGATGTGGACGACGCTGGCCATCAACTCGTATGGCGATTTTGCGGTGACGCGCACGGCGCTCGACTTCCTTAAACAGTTCCAGCGGGCCGACGGCAAGATTCCTCACGAAATCTCGCAAAGCGCGCCGCTGATCCGCTGGTTCACCGACTACTCTTATCCGTGGGCGAGCGCCGACGCGACGCCGCTCTACATCATCGGCCATGCCGATTACTGGCGGGCGAGTGGCGACACCGACTTCATTCGCAAGAACTGGGATTCGATTGTTAATGCCTATCGCTTTACGGCAAAGACCGACACGGACGGCAATGGCTTGGTCGAAAACACCGGCGTCGGCCACGGCTGGGTCGAAGGCGGCGCGCTCTATCCGCCGCACGAAGAGATTTATATGCAGGGCGTCTGGATGGAGGCGCTCAATGGGCTGGCCGAGATGGCCGAAGCCCTGGGCGACCGATTGATTCCTGCCGAAGCGCGGGCCGCCATCGAGCGCACACGCAAAGCCACAGAGCAGACCTACTGGCTCCAGTCGCAAGGGTATTACGCGTTTGCCACCCATCGCCCGAAGACGACGCCAAACCAGGCAGAGCCCGGCCCGCGCCGCGACCGGCGCCAGCAGCGGCTCAACGAATTGGCCAAAGTCACCTTGATTGATGAAGACACGGTGCTGCCGGCGGTGCCGCTCTGGTGGCAGACGCTCGACGCGGCGCGCGCCGACGCCGAGATCGATCATCTCGGCAGCGGCCAGATGGCGACCGACTGGGGCGCGCGGATCATCTCGAACCGCAGCCGATTGTATGATCCGCTGTCGTATCACTACGGCTCGGTGTGGCCGCTGTTCACCGGCTGGGCCGCTGTCGGGGCGTATCGCTATGGCCGCTCGTCTGTCGGCTACCAGGCGTTGATGGCGAACGCGCTGCTGACTTATGCGAACGCGCTCGGTTACGTCACAGAGTTGTTGTCGGGGGATTATCAATCGGCCTTTGGGCGCTCGTCGCATCACCAGGTGTGGTCAGAAGCAATGGTCATCTCGCCGACGATTCGCGGCCTGTTCGGACTGGAAGCGCGTGACGGCGGGCGGACGTTACGCTTTGCGCCACAGATACCGGCGGATTGGAATGGCGCGGTCGTCAGAAACTTTGCCGCCGGGCCGGCGCGCTATGATCTATCGATTGAGCAAGTGGCCGGTGTCGCCACGGCTCGCATCAACCAGCGCAACGCGAGCGCCAATGCTCGCGGCGTGTCACGCATGGTGATCGCGCCGGCGTTCCCGCTCGACGCGCAGATCAAATCGGCGACGGTCAATGGACGAGCCGCGAAATTTGAGGTCAGGCGCGCCGGCGACGTGCAATTCGCTGAAGTCACGTTTGACAACCCGACTGCCTCAACCGAAGTGGTGATCGCTTACACAGAAGGCACGCGCGTCTATGCCGAGCCGCAACCGCTGATTGCCGGCGCGATGAATCAAGGCTTGCGCATCCTGCGGTCGCGGGCTGACGCGACGGCGCTGCATCTGACCGTCGAAGGACTCGGCGGGCGCAGTTACACCGCGACCGTGCGATCACCGAAGCAGGTCGGCGCGGCGGAGGGTGTGACTTTTAATCTATCGAAAGCCGGTGAGCCGCAATTAACGATTCGCTTCGATGGCCCGGCGAACGAATACGTGCGGCGCGAGCTGGCTTTGCCGCTGACCGCGAGAAGATGAGGGCTAAATGACATTGTTGGCGAAAACCACGGCGACCCGTCGCCTCAATCTTCGGTCCAATGTTTGACCGGAAGCGAGAGAAGGGGATAGCGCCGCCGCAACTCGGCGACGCGCGCGGCATATTCGCCGCGGGGAAAGCCGCCGGCCTTGAGCCGCGCTTTCAGGGCGCGAATCTCGTAAACGTACAGGTCGTTGATAAAGTCGCGGATCAACTCGGGCGGCGCATCGGCGTGCGGCACGACGCCGTGCCGCGCCATCTCGACCAAAACGCTTTCGCGATACTTGAAGGCCATGCGTTTGCTAGGGTGCGCAATCTGTTAGATGCGCAAAGGCTGGCGCAATCTAACAGATTGCGTGCCATCCGCAAAGCGACGCTTGACTAAAAGCGGAAACGCGATACAATCGCGCGCAAGTCGCTCATGCGCGACCATGTAATTTTGCTAACTTTGACAGAGGCGGGCTAGACTCCATGCAAACCACGCCGCAACACTCGCCGCTCGATTGGATCGCCCTGACCTTCGTGGCCGGCGTCGGCTCGCGCACCGCGGCCATGTTGATCGAGCGCTTCGGCTCGCCGTCGGCCTGTTTCGAAGCCCCTGTGACGGCGCTCGAAGCCGCCGGCCTGCGCCGCGAATCTATCGATGCGCTTAAAAGTCATGAGCCACGCCAGCAAGCCGCCGAGCAACTCCGCAAGCTCGAAGCCATCAGCGGCGAAGTGATCACCCTCAATGATGCGCGCTACCCGCGACTGCTGCGCGAGACATTCGATCCACCCATCTTGCTATACAGTCGCGGCGACATGGCGCGGGCGCTGGCGCAGCCGACGCTGGCGATTGTCGGCTCGCGGCACTGCTCGACCTACGGGCGCAATGTCGCTGAGTTGCTGGGGCGCGAGCTGGCCGAGCGCGGCGTCACAGTCGTATCGGGGCTGGCGCGCGGCATTGACGCGGCGGCGCATCAAGGCGCGCTTGCCGGGCGCGGCCTGACGGTCGCGGTGATGGGCACGGGGCTCGATACGATCTACCCGAAAGAGAACCGCAAGCTCGCCGAGCGCATTGCCGAAAGCGGCGCGCTGCTGACCGAATTCCCGCTCGAATCGCCGCCGCTGCCGCAGCACTTCCCGTTTCGCAATCGCGTCATCAGCGGCATCACGCTCGGCGTGCTGGTCGTCGAAGGGGCCGAGCGCAGCGGCTCGCTGATCACTGCGCGCATGGCGATGGAGCAGGGGCGCGACGTTTTTGCCGTCCCCGGCAACATCACCTCGGCGAAAAGCTTCGGCCCGAACACCTTAATTAAGGATGGCGCCAAGCTGGTGCAGACCTGGCGCGATGTCGTCGAAGAGTTACCCTTCGAGATCAAAGCCGCCATCCTTGCGACCGAGCGGCCAGAGAGCAGCGCGGCGCAATTGCAGTTTGACGAAGTGGCGCTTACGGAAGGCGAGCGCGCTGTGCTGGCAACCTTGCGCGAAGATGACGCGACGCAAATCGATGAGCTGATCGCGCGGGCGACGCTCTCGCGCGGCGAGCTGATGAGCGCGCTGCTGACGCTTGAGATGGCGGGCCGCATCCGGCAATTGCCGGGCAAGTCTTTCGTAAAGAAGCTCTAAAGTGGCGCAAGCGAACCGCTTGCGCGAGTCCGTGCGCGAGCTGACGGCTCGCGCCACGGGGGCCATACTTGACACCTTAGAAAAGCCGACGCTAAAGTGGATTGTTTGAGTGTCTTGTTAGAAAGTTGACAAACTAGCAGCGTCTCGTGATCGAGACGCGGGTGTTGATAGATTATGATCAAAGCACTGGTAGTTGTTGAGTCACCCTCGAAAGCCAAGACGATAAATAAATATCTGGGAAGCGATTTCAAAGTGTTGGCCTCGGTCGGCCACGTCAAGGATCTGCCCAAGAAAGGCATCGGCATCGATTTCGATAATAACTTCGAGCCGACTTATGAGGTCATTCCCGGCAAAGAGAAAGTGATTCGCGAATTGAAGGCCGCCGCTAAAGGCGTCGACACCATCTATGTCGCCACCGACCCCGACCGCGAGGGCGAGGCCATCGGCTGGCACATCAAGGAAGAGCTGGAAGGGCGCGGCAAGAATAAGAAGACCGTGCGCCGCGTGCTGTTCAACGAAATCACCAAGTCGGCGATTCAGGAATCGTTCCGTCATCCCACGGACATCGATGAAAACCTCGTCAACGCGCAACAGGCGCGGCGCTTGCTCGACCGCATCGTCGGCTATCAGGTGTCGCCGCTGCTGTGGGACAAGGTGCGAAGGGGGCTGTCGGCGGGCCGCGTCCAGTCGGTCGCCCTGCGCCTGGTCGTCGAGCGCGAGCGCGAAATTCAAGCCTTCATCAAGAGTGAATACTGGACGATCACCGCTAATCTTGCGGCCAAGCTGCCGCCGCAGTTCGACACTCGCTTGCTGCGCGTCGAAGACAAGACCGTTAAGACGACCGACTTCAACCCGTCGTCGCCCGACGCGGCGGTCGCCGATTACGGCGTCAAGAAGAACGAGATTCATATTCGCGACGAGCGCCAGGCGCAAGAGCTGGTCGCGGACATCGAGCGCCAGCGCTTCATCGTTTCCACGGTCACGACCAAAGAGAAAAAGCGCAACCCTGTGCCGCCGTTCATTACCTCGAAGCTGCAACAGGAAGCCTCGCGCAAGCTGCGCTTTCCGGTGAAGAAGGCCATGCAGGTCGCCCAGCGGCTCTACGAGGGCGTTGATCTCGGCGCTGAAGGCACGGTCGGCTTAATCACCTACATGCGAACCGACTCGACACGCGTCGCCGACACGGCGCTCGCCGAAGTGCGCGATTACATCGGCGGCCAGTACGGCAACGAGTACCTGCCGGAAAAGCCCGTCTTCTATCGCTCGAAGAAAGACGCGCAGGATGCTCACGAAGCCATCCGCCCGACCTCGGTGATGCGCACACCGGACCAGATGGCGCGCTATCTCGGCAAAGACGAGCTGGCGCTCTACAAGCTGATCTGGCAGCGCTTCGTTGCGTCGCAGATGATGCCGGCCATACTCGATCAGACGACGATTGACATCAAGGCGGGCGAGCGTTACCTGTTCCGCGCCACCGGCTCGGTCGTCAAGTTCAGCGGCTTCATGGCGGTCTACGAAGAGGGCAAGGACGAGAAGGACGAAGAGGACGAAGAGGCCGAGCATAAGCTGCCGAAGGTCGAGCCGGGCGAAGAGTTGAAATTGAAAAAGCTCGACCCCGAACAGCACTTCACCGAGCCGCCGCCGCGCTTCACCGAGGCGACGCTGGTCAAGGCGCTGGAAGAGAAGGGCATCGGGCGGCCTTCGACTTACGCGGCGATTATGACCGTCATTCAGGATCGCGAGTACGTCGAGCGCAAAGAGGGGCGCTTTGTGCCCACAGAGCTCGGCTTCATCGTCAACGACTTGCTGGTGTCGAGCTTCGACGATCTGTTCAATGTGCAGTACACGGCCCACATGGAAGAGGAGCTGGACGAGATCGAAGAAGGCAAGATGCAGTGGACCGCGGCGTTGGCCGAGTTTTACGAGAAGTTCACCAAAGACCTGGCCGCCGCCAAAGAGACGATGCGCGATGTCAAGCGCCAGGAGATCATCACCGACGAGGTCTGCGATAATTGCGGCTCGAAGATGGCCATCAAGTTCGGGCGCTACGGCCAGTTCCTCGCCTGCACCAACTACCCTGAGTGCAAGACGACGCGCGACATCTCGAAGCCGCACGACGAGGCCGGCCAGGAGACACACGCCGAGGCGCAGGAAGAGACTTGCGAGAACTGCGGCCGCCCGATGCAGATGAAGCGCGGCCGCTTCGGTCAGTTTTTGGCCTGCACCGGTTACCCCGATTGCAAGACGACGCGCAAGATTCAAAAGGGCGGCAAGATCGCGCAGCCCGACGTTGTGCTTGAAGAGCTGTGCCCGAATTGCGGCAAGCACCTGGTGGTCAAGGCGGGGCGCTATGGCCCGTTCACCGCTTGCTCGAATTACCCTGAGTGCAAGTACATCAAGAAAGAGACGACGGGCGTTGCCTGTCCCGAATGCGGCGGCGAGATCGTCGTCAAGAAGGGCCGCGGCAAGCGCGCTTTTTACGGCTGCTCGAATTATCCGAAATGCAATTTCGCGGTCTGGGACAAGCCGGTTGCGCAAGCCTGCCCGGCCTGCGGCGCGCGCTTCATGCTCGAAAAGGTGAACAAAGACGGCAGCCGTTACTTGCAATGCCGCGAAGAGGGCTGCAAGCACAAAGAGCCGCTGCCGGATGCGCCTACCGAAGGCCAGCCCGAAAAGAAACGCGCCGGGCTGACCGCTTGAGCGAATGCCGCCCGGGCGAACAGAGAATAATCAGCGAATGAAGGAAGGGCGAGATCACTCGCCCTTCCTTTTTTGAGCGCCGCCGATTGACCGCGTCGGCAGCGAGCCGTTAGAGTTGCGAAGCACTTTACACGGGCGAGGAGATGGCCATGGGCAAAAAGCGCGTCACCATCATCTTTCTACTGACGCTCACGGCGTTTGCGCTCTATCTCTGCTATAAGCTGTTCCAGCCCTTCCTGACGCCGATGCTGTCGGCGCTGGTCATCAGCATCGTCTTCTTCCCGGTCCACGCGCGCATCCAGGAACTGGTGCGCCGCCCGAGCCTGGCGGCGTTGTTATCAACCATCCTGGTCACGATGATCATCATCCTGCCCGCCGTCATGGTGCTGGCGGCAGTGACCAAAGAGGTCTCCGGCCTGATCGCGCTCATCGATCAAAAGAGCACGGAGGTGGGCGGCTATAGCTCATATTTTGGCCAGTTGACTGATAAAGCGATCAGCTGGGCGAGCCAGTATGTTGACCTTTCGCAGATCAACTTGCGCGAAACCTTAAGGAATCGGCTCGAAGGCTTGAGCCGCTTTCTGCTCAATGAGCTGACGATCATTCTCGGCAGCCTCACGTCATTCGCCTTTGACGCGGTGATTACGATCTTCACCTTGTTTTTCCTGTTTCGCGAGGGGCGGTCGTTGATGCGGCGGCTGGCGGCGATCATGCCGCTGACGCCGCAGCAGGTTGAGAAGCTCTTTACCGGCATCGAAAACACGATCATCGGCACCGTCTACGGCGGCCTGGTGGTCGCGGCGGTGCAGGGCGCGCTGGTGGGCCTGGCGCTCTGGCTATTTCGTATACCCTCGCCCGTGCTCTGGGGCGTCGCCGCCGCCTTTTTTGCCTTGCTGCCGGTCGTTGGCACGGCAGCCGTCTGGCTGCCGGCGGCGCTTTACTTGTTGGCGAGCGGCCACTGGGTGCAAGCGGTCTTACTGGCAATCTGGGGGGCGTTGTTTGTCGGCTCGATTGATAACGTGCTAAGGCCATACTTGATCAGCGGGCGCGTCGAGATGCACACCCTGTTGATCTTCTTCTCTGTCCTGGGCGGCGTCAGCGTCTTCGGCTTTCTCGGCCTGTTCATCGGCCCGGTGATCGTCGCCATCACAACGACGCTGCTGTCGATGCTCAGAGAAGAAGGTCGCACCTGGATGCAGAGCCTGCGCGAGGATCCGCCTGCCTTACCCCGGCCTGATATCGCCGCCGACTAGAGCAGTATTCAATCAGGTGTAGCGCAAGGCGGTTAGCTTGCGCGAGTCAAGGCGCAAGCTGTTAGCTTGCGCTACATGGCAAATGCAATCGAAAACCGCTTTTCTTGTAAAACTCAAATGAACGATCTCGCACCGAATGATTATGAAGCGTTCCGCAAGCTGGCCGAAGAGGGCACGGTCGTGCCGGTGGTGCGCCGCGTGATGGCCGATCTGTTGACGCCGGTGGCGGCTTACTTGAAGATTCAGCGCCACAGCCCTTACTCGTTCCTGCTCGAATCGGTCGAAGGCGGCGAGAAGGTGGCGCGCTACTCGTTTCTCGGCTTCAACCCCGAAACCATCGTGCGCAGCCGCGATGGCCAGGTGACCATAGAAACCGCCGCCGGCACGGAAGCGACCGACGAGCCGATGCTCACCGTGCTGCGCCGCCTGTCGGGTAAGAACATTCCCGTGCGCCTGCCCGACCTGCCGCCGTTCGTCTGCGGCGCGGTCGGCTATATGAGCTATGACGCGGTGCGCTGGTTCGAGCGCATCCCCGATGCGCACGCCAACGACCTCGACCTGGACGACGCGGTGATGATGTTCTTTTCGCGCATTCTGGCTTTCGACCATGTGCGCCACCAGATTCACCTGATTGCCAATGTCTTCACCGACGGGCGCACCAGCAATCTCGAAATGGATTACCAGCGCGCCATAGACGACATAGACGCGCTGGCCGCGCAGCTCGAAGACCCCATCGAGCCGCTGCCGCGCCGCCAGGCCACAGAGGATAAGAAGCTGCGCTCGAACATGAGCAAGGAGCAGTTCGAGCAGGCGGTGGTGCGCGCTAAAGAGTACATCAAGGCCGGCGATATTTTTCAGGCCGTCCTCTCGCAACGCTTTCACGTCGGCCTGAACGCCCACCCGTTTGAAGTCTACCGCGCGTTACGTGTCGTCAACCCATCGCCTTACATGGTTTACCTGAAGCTCAACGACCGCGCCGTGATCGCGGCGTCGCCGGAGATGCTGGTGCGCGCCACGGGCCGCCGCCTGGAGTACCGTCCCATCGCCGGCACCGCGCGGCGCGGCGCGACCGAAACCGAAGACCTGCTGCTCGGCGAAGAGTTGCGCGCCGACGAGAAGGAGGTCGCCGAGCATGTCATGCTCGTAGACCTGGGGCGCAATGACCTGGGGCGCGTCGCCGATTACGGCTCGGTCGAGGTCACCGACCTGATGATTATCGAGCGTTACTCGCACGTCATGCATCTGGTGTCGGGTCTCAAGGCGCGGCTGCGGCCGGGCAAGGATCGTTTCGACGCGCTCGCCGCGTGCTTCCCGGCGGGCACCGTCAGCGGCGCACCCAAAGTGCGCGCCATGCAGATTATCGAAGAGCTGGAGCCGACGCGGCGCGGCATCTATGCCGGCGCAGTGATGTATCTGGACCATTCGGGCAATCTCGATTCCTGCATCGCCATTCGGACGATCTTTGTCAAAGGCGAGCGCGCTTATATCCAGGCCGGCGCCGGCATCGTCGCCGACTCGATCCCCGAAAGCGAGTACGTCGAAACCGTCAACAAAGCTCGCGCCATGCTGCAAGCCATCGAGATGGCTGAAAAGAGTGACAAGTGACAAGTGACAAGACAATGTCCTCCCCTTTCCTGGTAAGATTTCACCTTCGCGGTTCTTCTTGTTACTTGTCACTTGTCACTTGTCACTCTGATTATCCCTTGACCCGGCGCGCCGCGGGTCATTAAGATAGGCGACCGTCAGCCAGATAACGCGACGCCCACAATCAGGCGTCCACATTGAACACGAAGCAACCAGGCGTGAAGCTAATCATGTCAGGCCGGGACTGTCCCTCACTCCCGAGCACCGGCGCATCGGCTCCGATACAAAGGCTATCATCGAGGTGTAATGGGTATTATGAAACGAGTACGGGCCTTCTTCTTAATTCTCTGCATTGTCGCCTCCACGATATCGGTTCATGTCATCGCCGCGCGGCAGTCGCCCTCCACTGACAGTCAGGCAGAGACGAGTAGCGCGGCGCGCGGCTTTCTCGACAGCGCGGTCACTGTGCATGCCGCCGGGCGCATAAATCCGTTTATCAACCTGCGCGACGGCCACGGCTTGCCGGCTGATTATCAGGCTAATGCCCAGGCGGTCGCTGCGCTGCGCAATAACAGCGCGCTGCCGCTGGCGCTCTGCTCGGCTGACTTTGACGAAGACGGCATGCCCGACCTTGCCGCAGGCTACGCCGGCAATGGCGGCGGCCTGGTTGTCATGCAACGTGGCGACGTGGACGCGGTCTATCCCAACACTGCCGCCGCGGTCGCACACCAGGCGCAGAGGCGCGCCGTGTCGCCAGAGGCGGCCACGCCGCCTTCGCCGTTTCTACTCGACGCCAATGTCACGGCGGTTGCCGTAGCGCCGCAGTTTATGGCGGCGGGAGATTTTGACGCCGATGGCCATGCGGATTTAATCACCTGCGACCTTGGCGCTTCGGCGCTGGCTTTCTTGAAAGGTGATGGACGCGGCGGCCTGAGCGTCGGCAAATCCGTGCCGCTGCCGGGCAAAGTCACGGCCATCGCGGTCGCTGATGTGA
Source organism: Blastocatellia bacterium (assembly GCA_035275065.1). Classification (NCBI taxonomy): domain Bacteria; kingdom Pseudomonadati; phylum Acidobacteriota; class Blastocatellia; species Blastocatellia bacterium. The sequence continues at coordinate 12,754 of DATENM010000033.1, read as the reverse complement.
ATCGCCTGGACGGGCTGGCCGACATCGTCGTCGCCGTCACGACCGCGGGCGGCGCGCGCCTGCTGGTGTTTGAAGACCGCTTCGGCGCGCTTCAAGCCGAGCCCGATAGCATCGACCTGCCCGCCGCGGCTACTGCTCTGGCGGTCGCGCAGTTCGACGACAGTTACCCTTTAGACATTGCGGCGGCCTGCGGACATGACCTGTTGATTGTTCACGGCAGAGACCGCCACCGCGCGCCGCTTGCGGGTCAGGCGGATGATGCAAATCAGCCGAGCATCACTCGTGTCGGGCTGGCCTACAGCGTCGCGGCGCTGGCGGCGGGCGACCTGCTTGGGGATTACCACACAGAGCTTGCGGCGCTTGCCGGCGATGGCGTCTGCCACATTCTGGCGCAAGCCTCGGACTGGCGGGAAGCCGCCGCCGTGCAGTTGCCGGTGAGTCAAAGGCAAGTGACCAGCACGCTGTCACCATCGTTGCTCGCCGCGCGCCTGTCGAGCAGCAAGAAGGCCGACCTGCTTTTCGTAGACCGCGCCGCCGCTCGCCTGCAATTTGCCGTGAGCGATGCGGCTGAATCCGCAACCACCGCACAGGCCATGCGCTACGCCGGCACCTATGATGTCGAAGGCGAGCCGACTGCTGTCTTGCCCATGCGTTTGAACCCGGACGGAATAGATGATCTGGTCGTCCTGCGCGCCGGGGCGAGCTTGCCTACGGTGATGACGAGCGCGCCGCTCACAACCTTCACGGTGACGAACACCAATGATTCGGGAAGCGGCTCGCTGCGCCAGGCAATTCTGGATGCGAATCAAAACGCCGGCGCCGACTCGATCAGCTTCAATATCCCTGGTAGCGGGGTGCAGACGATCAATCTGCTCTCGGCCTTGCCGGCTATCTTTGGTGTCGTGACGATTGATGGCACGACGCAGCCCGGCTTCAGCACCACGCCGCTCATCGAGTTGAACGGCATCAGCGCCGGCGACTTTAGCGTTGGCCTCAACCTCATCGGCGGCAGCTCTGTCGTGCGCGGGCTGGTGATCAACGGTTTCGATGGCACAGGCATCTCGCTCGGAGGCGACAACAACCACGTCGAAGGCTGCTACATCGGCACCAGCGCGAACGGCAGCTCTATGCAAGGCAATGGCGAGCAGGGCGTGTCGATCAATGGGAATTCCAACAACACCATCGGCGGCACGACGGCGGCAGCGCGCAACGTCATCAGCGGCAGCTCGGCCAACGGCGTGCTGGTCCTCGGCCCGTCTTCAGGCAATCTCATTCAGGGCAACTACATCGGCACCAACGCCGCGGGCACCGGGGGTATAGGCAATGCGGGCGACGGCATCGAGATGGTCAGCGGCAGCAACACCGTCAGCAATTGCACCATCGGCGGCACCACCGCCGGCGCCGGCAATGTCATCAGCGGCAACAACGGTTCGGGCATCCAGTTCTTTGGCGTCGGTACGGGCAATCTGATTCAAGGCAATCTCATCGGCATGTCGGCCACCGGCACGCAAGCGGTCGGCAACGCACTTGTCGGCGTTGTGGTTACCGACGCCACCAGCACGACTATCGGCGGCAGTGTCGCAAGCGCCAGAAACCTGATTTCCGGCAACGGCACCGAAGGCGTGCGCATCAACGACTCGACGGCGAACCATAATTTCGTCAAGGGGAATTATATCGGCACGAAGATTGATGGCGTGACGCCGCAACCGAATGGCGCCGATGGCATCTATCTCCTTAACAACGCCAACAACAATCAGGTCGGCGGCGTGACGGGCGAAGGCAACCTCATCGCCTACAATCTCGGGGCCGGCGTGCACGTCGAATCCGGCACCGCCAACGCCATCCTCGCGAATACGATCACGGCCAATCAGGGCTTAGGCATAGACCTCGCGCCGTCTGGCGTCAATGCGAACGACACAGGCGACGGCGACAGCGGCCCCAACAATCTCCAGAATTATCCGGTGCTGCAAACCGCCAACAGCCTTGTCGGCGGCGGCGCGACCGTGCAAGGCACGCTCAACAGCACGGCGTCAGCCACCTTTACGATACAGTTCTTCGCCAACAACTCGTGTGACAGTTCGGGCAATGGCGAAGGGCAAACCTTTCTCGGCTCGGCCAGCGTGATGACCAACGGCAGCGGCAACGCGACGATCAATGCGACGCTGCCGACCGCGGCGACCAGCGGGCAATCGATTACCGCGACGGCGACCGACGCGCAGGGCAACACGTCAGAGTTTTCGGCCTGCATCGCTTACGGCGCGGCAGACCTGAGCGTCGCCCATGCGGTGTCGCCATCGCCTGCGCCTGACGGCACGACCGTCACTTACACGATCACTGTGACTAACAACGGGCCGGATGCCGCGCAAGCCATCACGGTGACGGATAACTTGCCGGCCACGGTCACCTTCGTTAACTGCTCGGCGAGCGGCGGTGCCTGCGGCGGCAGCGGCAACAATCGCACCATCAGCTTCGCCTCGCTCGCATCGGGAGCGATGGCCACGGCGACGATCACCGCGACCGTCGGCTGCAATGTGACGAACGGCGCGATGGTTGACAACACGGCGTCGGCCGCGACGACGACGCGCGACCCGGCGAGCGGCAACAATTCGGCGACGGCCAGCTTCACGGCGTCGAACCTGCCGGCGACGCTTTCGCCGACCGGAGAGACCTTCGCTGGCGATGGCGGCACGGGCTCTGTGCAAGTAACCTTGACTACCAATTGCCCGTGGACGGCGCAGAGCAATGCCAACTGGATCGGCATCACCTCAATGCCGGGCGGCACCGGCAGCGGCTCGATCAGCTACAGCGTCGGCGCGAATAACACGGGACAGGCGCGCCAGGGGACCATGACGATTGCCGGTCAGACCTTCACCGTAACCCAGAACCCGGCGAGTTGCGTGTTTACGTTATCGCCGGCGGCGAAACTGATGAATGCGGTCGGCAACCAATCGAGCGTTGATCTGCTCTGCGGCGCGGGCTGCGTCTGGACGGCGACGGCTTCGAATAACTGGATCGTCATCACCACCGCCGCCAGCGGCAGCGGCCCGGCAACGATTCGCTTCGTGGTGCGCGACAACTTCAGCGCGAACGTGCGCCAGGGAAGCATCAATGTCGCCGGTCAAACGCTGTCTATCGTGCAGGCCGGCAGCGGCCAGCCTGATTGCACCTTCCAGCTCAGCGCCAGCCGGGGCCATTACAGCGCCGCCGGCGGCGATGACAGCGTCCAACTGACTGCGGCCAACACTTGCGCATGGGAATCGGTCAGTGATGCCGGCTGGGTGAGAGTGACTTCGCCAACGGCTGGCAGCGGCGCAGGAGCCGTGAGCTTCCATGTGGATGCCAACACCTTGCCGTCGGGCCGGGCGGCGACGCTGCGCATCGGCGGGCAGACGTTCAAGATCAAGCAGGCGGGATGCACCCAATGTAATTGAGAGGGTCGAGCCTACCGCGGCGGCAGAGCGCCATCACACGCGCACCGGCAGGACGTAGAACAGCACGGCGCAGTAATGGCAGACGCTGCCGGCGACGACGAAGAGATGCCAGACCGCGTGACTGAACGGCAGCCGCTTCCAGGCGAAGAAGATGACGCCGACTGTGTAGCACAGGCCGCCGGCAAAGAGCCATGTGATGCCGGCCAGTGGCACGGCGGCAAACAGCGGCTTGATGGCGATCACCGCGATCCAGCCGAGGGCGACATAGCCGATGGTTGAAATGATTTTGAAGCGGTCGCCGTGCATAAACTTGAAGGCGATGCCGGCGAGCGACAGCGTCCAGACCAGCGCAAACAGCGTCCAGCCCCAGACGCCGCGCAGGTTGATGAGCGTAAACGGCGTGTACGTTCCGGCGATCAGCAGGTAGATGGCCGAGTGATCGAGGATTTGCAGCACGCGTCGGAAGCTCGAACGGTGCAGGCTGTGATAGAGCGTCGAGGCGAGATAGGCGAGAACGAGCGTCAGGCCGAAGATGCTACAGCCAACGATGTGCCATGCGCTGCCTCGCATAATCGACAGCACCAGCAGGACAACGAAGCCGGCGACGCTCAAGGCCAGGCCGAGGCCATGCGTGATGCTGTTGGCCATCTCTTCGATAAAGGTATTATCGTCACTTTCGCTCATAGCATCTCCCATTCGTCTTTATCAATCCCTGCCTGGCGCAGAATCCTTGCCAATCACTCTTTGCCGATGTCGCTCTGATGTGGATTGGGGATGCGCAACGTGCGATCCCCGCGAATCATCAATTGATGCTTGGAACCAGCAAACGGGCCGTCAAAGCCAGCTTTCTTCAAATAGCGAATCAAGTCTGCCCGCTTGATTGGCCCGAAGCGCGGCATCAGGCGACTTCCTTAATGGTCAACGATAACCCGTCCACGACTGGCAACGAGAGGTTGCGCGATACCCGAAACAGAATCCATTCTTCAAGCACTTCTTCCAACTCGTCCCGGCAAGCTTCGAGCGTTCCCGCATTTGCATAGACGCCCTCGAAGCCGGCGATCTCTCCATAAAAGCTGCCATCATCCGCGAGCATCTCATACCGAGCCTGTCGCATCGCCGCTTTGATGTATTGTGTGAGCATAATCAATCTCTAAATCACTAAAGAATCTGATACAGCAATCCTACCTGACGAACGAGCGCAAGACTTCGATGCGCTGGCTCAACTCCTGCGGTGAGAGGTGGCGGTACTGTTCCGGGATCATCTCGCGCGAAGTCGCTTCGCGCGCTGCCACTAGTACCTGATATTCGATGGCCATCTCGTCGCGCGCCGGGCTGAATTCGTTGGCCACCTGCTCAAGGTCGGCCTGTGTGACCGCCGCGTGGCCTGCCATGCGGGCGACCCGGCGAGCGCGAATCAGCAGCGATTCGATGTCTGCGCCCGACAGCGTCAGCTTGCTACGGGTGATCGGCGACCAGTCGCTGACCTCGTGGGTGATCTTGTTTTTGCCAAGCATGGCTTCAACCACCTGCTGGCGGTCTTCTTCCGTTTCGGGATAGAACAGGGAAATATGCTCTTCGGCGCGGCCCTGGCGCTTCAGGTCAATCGGCAACAGGTCAGGCCGGCTGGTCATCAGTATCCACAGGATGCGCCCGCGGTTGCGCGTGTCGCCCATTGCCGCCGCGAGCTTTGAAAAGATTCTCGCATCAACCCCGGAATCGCCGCCGGTTTCGCGCGACCCCAGCGTCGCATCGGCTTCGTCAACCAGCACGACAATCGGCGCGAGGGTTTGCAGCAGGTTCAATATCTTTTCCAGGTTCGCTTCGCTTGAGCCGACCCAACGCTCACGGAAATTCTTGAACGCGACGACGTTCATGCCGCAGTCGTGCGCGAAGCACATCGCCAGAAAAGTCTTGCCGGTGCCGACCGGCCCCGAGATCAGAATGCCCATCGGCGCTTCTTCGGTGTTGCCGGCGCGGATCGCCTCAGAGATCGACCGCATGTATTCTTTCGCCTTCGCCATGCCGCCGACCGATTCCAGCCCGTAATTGGGCTGCACGAATTCGACCAGCCCGACGCACTCGGCCTCGATCAGCTCTTTCTTCTTCGAGCGGATCTTGTCGAGCGTCAGGCCGTCGGCGTCGCTTGCGGCGCTGCGCAGCAGCGAATTCAGATGCACACGGTTGAGCCCCGATGTCATTAGCGATAACTGCTCGTCGGTGACTTCGACTTTCAACTGCGGCAACTGGCCGCGCATATAGCGAATGAACTCCAGCCGCTCGTTGTCATCCGGGTAAGCGATCTCGATGGCCGCGAGCCTTGAGTTGTTGCGGATGCGCGGGTGAATCTCGGCGACGCTCTCGCCGATCAGGATAACGATGTTGTCTTTCTTCAACAGCCGCGAGCTGGTGACCCAGCGTTGAAAGGCGACGAGATTCGTGCGGTCTTCGCCTCCCATATAGCTGACGTCGCCGGCCGGGATGATGGTGTCGAGAAAGTTGATCATCACCGCCACCTGATCGCCATACAACAGGAAATGCTCGATCAACGGCAAGGCGCGCGCCGGGTCTTTCGGCAGGTTGCGCATGGCGTCGCGCCCTGCGAGCGGGTCGCTGACGCGCAGCAGAGCGGCGAACGAGCGCTCGGCTTCCGGCGAGCCGAACTTGATGCCTTCGCTGCGGTTGTAGGTCAGCAGGTGCTTGGTGCCGACCAGCTCGCGCTGAAGGTAGTTCAGCAGGCTGATGTACTCGTTGCCCGAGCGCACCAGGTCATAGATGTTGTTGTAGAGCAGGAAGTGGCTGGCCTCGCCGGCGTAATACTTGCGCGCCATCTTTTGCGCCCACGCCGGCAGTTGCTCAATTTCGTCGAGTAGCAGTTTCGTGCGTGATGACATAGAGAAGTGATGAGTGATGAGTGATGAGTGATGAGTAAAGCCGGGAATTCAACTCATCACTCATCACTGGCGTTGGGCTATGGGCGGACGCACGGGCGGCGAAGAGGCGCGATCCGAAGCGTCCCAGGCGCTCAGCACCGGCGCGGTTTCATCCAAAATCTCGCGCGTCAGCTCGATAGACGAGAGCAGCGAATCGAAGTCGAGCGACGAGATGCTGTCCGGCGTCGGCATGGTAATCACTTGATCGTTGACCAGACCGAAGAAACTTTCGATGGATTGCAATTGCGCTTCGACGCGCTTCATCGAGCGCTCGATGTCGTCATAGGTCTTCAGGCGCTTTTGCAGGAATTCGAGGTGCTGATGATAGAGCCGCGCCGTGTCGTCGTCGGGCGCGGTCTCGATGGCGCGCTGCGCTTGATTCATCTGGTTCTGAATCGTCTGTCGGTTGATCGAGCGCATATGCTGCTTGCGCCGGCGATAGGTGTCGAGGAAATCAACGTAGCGCTCCCACAACAGGTCGAGCGTCTGAATCTGGTCGGGCAGGTCTGTGAGCTTGGTGAACTTCTGATAGTTCTGATAAATCTGATTCTTCATCCAGCGCAGGTACTCGACGGCTTCGCGCTCGCGCGGGTCGAATTGCCGGATCATCTCTTCGCGGCGGCGCGAGCGGTCGGCCAGCTCTTTCTGGCGATAGCGGCGATCAACGGCGCGGCGGTACGACGAGAGGTTAGGCAGCGTCGTCAGGTAGAGGAGTTCGGCGACGCCACCGGCGGCCAGTATCCAGTAAAGCATCAGCGTGCCGAGCAAGCCGGGGTTGGTAGCGGCGAACACGGCCAGCGCCAACAGCAGCACGATGGCCCAGATGTTCATCGGCTCTTTGGCGGCTTCCTTCACATAGCTGGGTTTTTCAGACATAAGCTTTTGAGTGACGAGTGATGAGTGACGAGTGACGAGTTGAAATCCTGACTTTGCTCATCACTCATCACTCATCACTCATCACTGGTTTATTCCGATGCCTTGGCGCGGTCCGCGGGGCCGAGCGATTTCTCAGCCGGCTCGCGTTCGACGCGCGGCGGCGCGGCCGGCTCGCCCAGGCCCATCTGCCGCTTGTAAGCCGCGAGGGTGTCTTCGACTTGCAGATTCAACGACTCGCGTTCGATGTCTTGAATCTGATTCTCGATGCCGCCGGTGGCTAAATCCATGCGCGCTTCGGCAGCCGCCGAGCGCCGCTGAATGCGCTCGCGCATCTCTTCAAAGGTGTTCGAATCGTCGCCAACCTGAAAACTCGCCATGGCCTGCGACAACTGCTCCTGCATCTTGGCGGCGCGCGCTTCGTTGACCAGTTGTTGCGCTTCGGCGGCGCGTTTCTTCACCTGGATGATGTAGTTGTCGAGGAATTTCCTCGCCTGCACGGCGGCGACTTTAGCCGATTCAAGTTGCGACGTTGAGCGGTCGAGGGCGGTCTGCTTCTCCTGCATCTGGGCGATGTAAAGCTTGGCTACGTCGTCTTGCCCCTGCTTGATCGCTGCCTTGACTTTGTAGTCGGCCTGGGTGATTTCGCGCGTCAGAATCTCGACTTCCTTCTGGAGCTTCTTCTCGGTAGCCATCACCTGCACGACGTTCTCGCGCATTTGCGGCACCTTGTCATTCATGTCGCGGATGACCTGTTTGAGGATCAATTCGGGGTCTTCGGCGCTCTCGATCATGCCCCCAAAGACGGAACGGAAAAGCCGCTTAATTCGACTCCACATTTGCCCTCCAATTTCGCAAGTCCTCTTAACCTGGGCGTCCCTGCCGGGCGGCTCACCGCCAATAATTCATCACTCAACCAAGGCGCGCGGGGCGAGGCGTTTTCATTCTCGCAACTAAGTCTACCATAACAGTAACGCCGCGAAAATTTAATCTGTTCACCCTGTTTGCCGCAACCCTCTTTTTAAGCCGCGGCAGGCCGGGATACGGAATTCCGCCGTCTGGTCACTTGTCACTCGTCACTCGTCACCCTTAGAATCCCTACGCCGATGGCAACCATAGACGAAAGAGGCAAACCGGTCATCACCGAAAGCGAGCTGCACGGCGCCAGCCGCGGCGACACCTTGCGTGTAGACGAAAACGCTCGCCTGACGCCGCTTGCCGAAGACGCCATCAAAGATCGCGGCATCCTGCTTGAGCGTGTCCGCCGCCGCTCAGCCAACCGCAAGCGAATCGCGCTCGGTGCCGATCACGGCGGCTTTGAGATGAAAGAAACCCTGAAGCGGCTGCTTGCCGATCTCGGCCACGACGTTCAAGATTTGGGCACACACTCGACAGAGGCGGTGGATTACCCGGATTACGCGCACGCTGTGGCGCGAGCCGTGGCGCGCGGCACCTGCGACCTCGGCATCGTTATAGATGGCGCGGGCATCGGCTCGTGCATGGCCGCCAACAAGGTGCCGGGCGTGCGCGCCGCGATGTGCTACGATGCGGCGACGGCGCGCAATAGCCGCGAGCATAATGGCGCCAATGTGCTGACGCTCGGCGGCAAGCTGATTAGCAACGAAGTGATGCGCGAAATCGTCACCGCCTGGCTGGCGACCGATTTGACCGAAGACCGCCACCGCCGCCGCGTCGCCAAAATTGACGCCATCGAGCGCGAATACATGAAATAAGCCCGCGTCGAAACCGGAGTAATTAAAGAACGGCACCCCGGCCTCTGCGTTTGATGACGCGGAGGCTTTTTAATTTGCGGGCGGCGAGATTTCTTTCAACGCTCTGGCGCAAAGGCAGGTAGTGGTTAGTGAGGGAAGAGGAAGACCGGCGATGGCGAGCGAGGTTGCTGAGATCACTTTGATGACGGATAGCTTTAGATTCGGCGAAGCGGCGACGCCGACCGATGCCGCCTTCGCCGCGCTTATCGAGCGCGCTCGCTCGGGCAACGCCGCCGCCTTCGAGCAGATTGTTATTCGCTACCAGCGCAAGGTGCTGGCGACCGCCTGGCGCATGCTCGGCAACGAAGACGACGCCAGGGATGCGGCGCAGGAAGTCTTCTTACGGGCCTTCAAGTACCTGGGCAGCTTCAAAGCCGATCAGGATTTCGCGGGCTGGATTTACCGCATCACGGTCAACGTCTGCCGCGACGCCGGCCGCAAGCGCAGTCAGGTCGCCTTCACGTCGTTTGAAGACGAGCGCGAAGCGGGCGGCCTGGACGCGGCGGCGAGCAGCGAAAACCTCGAAGCCGAAGCGATCCGCTCAGAGCAGCGCCGCATGGTCGCAGACGCGCTCGCGACGCTGACCCGCAAGGAGCGCGCCGCGCTGGTGCTGCGCGATCTGGAAGGGCTGCCGACTGAAGAAGTCGCCCGCATTCTGGGAACGACGGCAGCGACGGTGCGCTCACAGGTGAGCGCGGCGCGGGCAAAGATTAAGCAGTTTCACGAGCGCCTACTGAGGCGCGCACGCAGGTGAGAGAGATGAATTGCAGGCGCATTGAAGAATTGATCCCGCTTTATGTCGAAGGCGATCTCGGCGAGCCCGGCGCAAGCGATGTGCGGTCGCACATCGAGAGTTGCGAAGTGTGTCGCGGGCTGGTCAGTGAGTACGAAGCCAGCCAGGCGTGGCTGCGCGCCGCCGAATCGCCCGATTTCGACGAGGCATTCGTTGACACGATTCGCGCCGGCGTGATGCGCGAGCTTGCGGCGCGCGAGGCCGCGCCCCCTTTCGCTGAAGGTTTGCGGCAGTGGCTTGCGCCGCGCCGCCTGGTGGCCGCGACCGCCGCCTTGCTGCTGATCTTTGCCGCCGTCCTGGTTTTCTTCTTAGCGGGCCGGTCGCGCGTCAGCCCGCAGAAAGAGCAGCAAGCCATCACTCAGCCGCAGCCAGCAGTCGAGAAGAAACCAGAAAGCGGCAACCCGGAGCCAGACGGCAAACAGGCGACGATTCAATCCGGGCCACGGACGCCACATCGCGGTGCGTCTTTGGTTGTCCGACATACAAGCCGTGTCGCCGGGCGCGCTGTAAAGCCGCAAGAGCATCTGATCGCCGCGCATCCGCCTGATACCGTGCCCGCCGCGCCGAAGCTCGACGGCAGTGACGCGAGCAAGAGCGCGGATATGTTACGCATCGAAATTCAGACCGCAGACCCGAACATCCGAATCATCTGGTTCGCGCCGAAGCCGACCGATGCCGAGACGCCGAACCCGATGGGCGAAACCCTTTAGGAGGAATTATGTTTGCCATTAACAACAGACTGACAGCCACACTTGTCCTTACGCTGATGCTGGCGTCCGCCGTCGCCGCGCAGCAACCGCAGGCCGCGCCGGCGGCGAAAGAGCCTGACTATGTCCAGGAGAAGGGCTTTAAATCGAAAGTATTTGAGCTGAAGAACCGCGAACCCGGCGAACTGATTGGCGCGCTCCGCCCGCTGGGGAGCGGCTTCAAAGGCGCGACGATCTACGCGAGCGAAGCACTGAAGACGCTCAGCGTTCGCGACTTTCCTGAGAATATTGCCGCAATCGAAGAGGCGATAAAGCGGCTCGACATGCCACAACCGACGCGCCCGCCGTCACCAGATATCGAGTTTCATGTCCATATTCTGATTGCCGGGAACACGGGGACGACGGGCGAAGACTTTCCCGCCGAACTGACCGACGTTATCAAGCAGATGCAAGGAACGTTGAAGTACAAAAGTTACGGCGTTATGGCGTCTGCCGTGCACCACGCGACGGCGAGCGGCAGCGGCGTTTCGAATAACGGAGTTGCCGAAAGCAAGCTGTTCAATGTCACCACGCCGCTCGGCAATCCGATCTTCTTCAACTACAACCTGAGTCCGCTCCGCGTGAACGCCGAGGCGTTGCCGCAGAGCGTCAACATCGGTTCGTTCCGTTTTCACCTGCGCATTCCACTGAACGTGGGCGGGCCGACGCAACAGCAGATTCAATATCAGGATGTCGGGTTTGAAACCCCGGTGACGGTGCGTGAAGGCGAGAAGGTTGTTGTCGGCACTACGACAATGGGAGACAAAGGGCTGATCGTTGTGGTCTCGGCCAAGTTTCAGAACAAGTAGCGGAAGATCAACCGCCAAGACGCCAAGACCGCCAAGAGGGCACAAGGCTCTTCCTGGCGGTCTTGGCGTCTTGGCGGTTCAAAAAAGCTTCGGTTGTTTTGCGCCGACGCATCCGGTAGAATTTTATTGAAGACATTTCGAGCCGTGCGCGTGGCATCCGCGCAAGTGACGGCGGCTCGGTGGTCAATCAAGCAAGGTAGAGAAGCAGGCCGTACATGAAATACACGAAGCGTTACTGGTTGCTGTTGTTCGCGCTGATCCTTCCCCTAACTTTCGCCGGCGCCCACCCGGCACAACGGTTCGTCGGCCAGAGCGAAGACGACACGGCGATGCGCAAAAAGATCGCCGAGGATTTCGCCGAGGCGGTGCTAAAAGCCAAAGACAATTATGCCGGCACGGTCGATTACGACAAGCTGACCAAGGCTTCCGTCCTGGGCATGCTGCGCACCCTCGACCCGCATTCGAGCTATTTTGATCGCAAGGAGTGGGAGAGCTTCCAGAACGATCAGAGCAGCCGCTATTACGGCATCGGCTCGACCATCGCGCAGCGTAACGAAAAGGTCTACATCATGTCGCCGTTCGACGGCACGCCGGCGCAGCGCGGCGGCATCCGTTACGGCGACCAGATCATCGAGATTAACGGCGAGGCCACCGAAGGCTGGTCTTCGACGCAGGTGTCGAGCAAGCTGATCGGCCCCGAAGGCACGCCGGTCACCGTCAAGGTGCGGCGCGCCGGCGCGGCCCAGCCCGTCGAGTTCAAATTCGTTCGCGAGGCCGTGCCGCTGCCGTCGGTGTCGAATTACTATCTCGCGCCGAACGGCGTCGGCTACATCAACTTTGATCGCGGCTTCAATACGACGAGCTATAAAGAGATTGTTGATGCGCTCAACGAATTGCAGCGCCAGGGCATGACCTCGCTGGTGCTTGACCTGCGCGGCAACCGCGGCGGCCTCGTCGATCAGGCGCAGAAGATCGCCAACCTCTTCCTCTACCGCGATCAGAAGATCGTGACGATGCGCGGCCGGCCGGCAGTTTTTCCCGAGCGCGTCTACAAGGCGAACAACCCCAACCCGCTCGACCTTCCCATCGTCGTGCTGATTAATCGCGGCTCGGCGTCGGCGGCGGAAATTCTCGCCGGCGCTTTGCAAGACCATGACCGCGCCGTGCTGGTCGGCGAGAACAGCTTCGGCAAAGGGCTGGTGCAGAGCGTCTTCCCGTTGCGCGATGGGTCGGGATTGACGCTGACCACGGGCCACTTCTACACGCCGAGCGGGCGCTTGATTCAGCGCGATTACAGCGGGCGCTCGTTTTACGATTACTACCTGAAGCGCGGCGACAAAGAAGCCGTGCAGCACACCGAAGAGAAGAAGACCGACACCGGGCGCACGGTTTACGGCGGC
>DATENM010000032.1 GCA_035275065.1 Blastocatellia bacterium | reverse complement strand
GGGTCTCGAAGGTTGCGTCGCCGGTGGCGATGCCTTCCAAGTAGATCAAGCGTACATGCTGCCAATCGCTTTGCTGCATTTGCCTGATTGCGTATCCCACAGTCGCATTTTAGCTGACACCTCGGTAGGACGCCTAACGCCCGCGTTCAGCGGGGCCGTGAGCGGCATAGCGAGTAACCACGTGAACCGCGCTTCGCGGCCTCCGCTGCAACGCCTTGTTAGATGCCCGTCTTGATCTTTAGGCCCCTCTTTACATACCATAGGTTTATGAACAAACAGATTATTTCCTCATCTCCTGATGTGATGGGAGGCACCCCAGTTTTTGCTGGAACTAGAGTGCCTGTCCAAACCTTCATAGATTACATCAAAGGCGGAGAATCCATCGATGATTTTCTTGATGGTTTTCCGACGGTAGGTAAGGAGCAGATCATCGCCTTTTTGGAAGAAGCAAAAGAACAAATGATCAAAATGGTGGCATAGTATGAGAATTCTTTTAGACGAATGCGTAGATAGACGCTTCGCCAAAGAGCTGCCAGGACATTTCGTTAAAACTGTACCGCAGATGGGATGGGCGACTATTAAGAATGGCGAACTCCTCGCTCTTGCTGAAAAAGAGTTTGATGTCTTTCTCACGGTTGATCGGAACCTCTCTTTCCAACAGAATCTGCCCAAATTCAATATTGCCGTTCTGGTTCTGCAATCGCATTCAAATCGATTAGTGGATCTGAAGCCTCTAGCCCCTAAATTACTATCCATTCTGCCTTCACTGACAAAGGGCAAGGCTGAAGTCGTAGGCATCTAACGTCACGCATCACCGGGCGCGGCGTGACGAATCGGACCAATGACAAGAAAGGCGCTCGCCGCGCTCCGGTGCATGCGCTTGTTGGGCGTCGCCCTCTACCCCTTTCATTCCGCTACCGTCGGGCCTTTCGCCATCGACCATTCCAAACAGCGCCGCTGCACGCCCTTTGTTGCCTCTGCTCCTGTTCGTCTCGTGACTTGTGCGCTTGCTCACCTCGCCTGCCGCTGGCGCCCTGGCCATTGT